>JAZOVZ010000026.1:0-60980 GCA_045658965.1 Eubacteriales bacterium | reverse complement strand
TGTTCTGATTCTGGTTATTGTACTGGTTCTGGTTATTGTTCTGGTTCTGGTTGTTGTTCTGATTCTGGTTCTGATTCTTGTTCTGGTTCTGGTTGTTGTTCTGGTTCTGCATACTGTAATTCTCCTGTATTCTCATATTTTCCCCCTATGGGGGTCAAAGACAGTATGCACCGCCCTGCGGTATTTTATTCAGCTTGCTCGCCCGAACCGACACCCGCGAGCATATAGCGGTTATGCAGCTGCTCCATGATATCGTTGTTCTTTTCGGAGAAAATCACCACGAACACTACGCTAAGGAAGAGATTGATCACCCACATAAGCGACGCAAGCACGTAAATCCACTCACCGCCCAGGCGCGCGTACGGAAGCATCACGGTATACGCAATGCTGCCCAGCGCACAGACGATTGCCATGACCAGCACCGGCACCAGCCCGCGGATCAACTGCTTATGCAAGGTATTCATGCGCCCGTAGGTCTGCATATCGGTATGCTTGATCTCGTATCCCGTATGCGCACGAATGATCTCCTTCAGACACCGCAGCACACACGCCACGCCCAAGACAAACAGTACAGCACCAATGACGCTGAACACGATAGACACCGTGTGCGCATCGGTCGCCTCCGCTCCGTTCAGCGCAGCTTCGGCACTGTAGCCTTCAATCTTGAAATATCGGATCTGCCAATAATACTCCAGACAGCAAACCGTAAAATACGCCCCCAGCACTGCCACGGTTGCTTTCCAGGCAGTCAGATAATGCCGCAGCAGCCAAACGCCTGCAATCAAGCAAAGTGCACACAGCAGATCGGGCAATACGTTAACGCCATCCATGGGCAGGTCTGCAGAAAGGATAACGCCCAGCAATAAAAACAGCGAGCCAAGCTTGTAGCGTCTTGCTACGAACAGGTCCTTGCAGGGATAAATCTCTTTCATATACTGCGCGTGCAAGCCCTGTACAAAATCACGGTCTTGCAGAATGCCGAAGTAGTAACGCAACGCCATCAGCAGCCAAACGACACCGACCACCGTGCCAAGCAGTACGGCTGCTATGCGGAACATCCACACGTAGGCATACAGATTGACCACCTTATCGGATTGCTCGGTCAGCACCGTAAATTCGGGCAACACGTTCAGCGCCACCTTCAGCACCGCAAACAGCGCGGTCATAAACGAAAAGCTTTCGGTCGCCGTTACGGCAGTATTCCCATCGTCAAATTCCGATTTTCTTTTGATGACAAGCGACCAAAGCTTGCTCCATGCCGTAGGCTTGAAGATGCTCTGCCCCACGCCCGCACGCGATCCCGCATAGATCAAGCCGTCAAAAAAGTGCTTGTAGGCAGGCAGCACGGTCATCAATTCCAGCACGCCGAACACAAAATTGCCAAGCAGCATGGTGGTGGGACGGTCAACGGAATTGACCAGACCGAACAGCACCAGCACAAACGCAAGACGCGCAGCGCTCAGTGCAACCATACGGTTAAAGCGCTTGGCGCTCTCCTCAAAGTGGTAATTCATATAGGAGAGCGACGACATTCCCAGAGCGATCAGGCTATAGCCGATCACGTCGGGTAACAGATCAAATACCGCAATATCAGCATTCCATATAAACAAAGGTGCTAAGGCAATGAGCAAAAAGCCCATGCGTTTTCTCGGACGGATCTGCATCATATCTCTCCTTTCAAAAATTCATTTTTTCTTTTTCTTGTTTTTTCTCTCGCGTGCTGCCGCTTCCCTTTCGCGGGAAAGGCGATCGCGCTCGTCCATTTTGTCACGGATATTGTTGACAAAGCCGAATCGGGAGGGACCGCGCTCCATGTCCTCATCCCCCTCGGGGCAAATATACATATAGCAGGTAAACAGATTGATCAGGTTGAAGATCGCCCATACAAACTGCAAAAAGAATGCGATCAGAGAAAGCAGCTGCAAGCCCAAGCCTGCAAGCTCAAGCGCAAGAGCGACCACGTAGGTGCTGGTCTGTACGCCGACCAGCCAAAGTCCCCAATCGGATCTTTTGGCAATGGCGGGCAGCTCCAGCTCTGCTGCAAAGCCGCGCAGCTGGCGCAAAAGCACAAAGTGGAAGCACAGCGTCAAAGCGCACTCGACCATGCTCACAACGGCAGTTGCAACCGTGCCGAACAGCGGCTGCTCGGGCGCTGCCATGCCCATATACGGCAAAAGCCCGATCACGCTGCCTGCGATATGATAAAAGCAGCAAGCCCCCAGCGGGATCAGCCACCACACAGCCTTCATAAACGTCGGGCGGTAATCCTTGAGCTTACAGAGCGCCCATGCCAGCCCCGCGTATCCGATGATCTTGAGATACGACAGCGGCACGAAGAACGCGAAAAAATACGATAAAAACAGTATTCCGAATCCCATGGCGTATCCTTATTTGCCCACGCCGCAGCAGTTCTTGTACTTCTTACCGGAGCCGCAGGGGCAGGCATCGTTTCTGCCGATCTTGGGAGCTTCACGGCGCACGACGCTGACCTTTTTGAAGGTCTTTTTGCCGTCCCCCTCAAAGCCGTCCTGCAAGGGGTTCGCCACCTGCACGCGCTGTACCTCCTCGCGCGCTCTGGGCACGACCGACAGAATGGTACGCACCGTCTTTTCGCGGATCTCACCGATCATAGCGTCAAACGCGTCACCGCCCACGATACGGTACTCAACGATAGGATCTCTCTGTGCGTACGCCTGCAGACCGATGCTGCCCTTGAGATCGTCCATCGCGTCAATATGCTCCATCCACGCAGTATCCACGTGGCGCAAGAGCACCGCACGCTCAACCTCGCGGAAGTTGTCCTCGCCAAACAAGGCTTCCTTTTCGTTGTATTTCTCTTCCGCCTTATCCATCAAGTGCTGCTCCAGCTGCTTTTTGGTCAGCTTGGAAAGCTCCTTATCGCTGTAGCGGAAATCGCTTTCATCACACAAATAGCCCATATACGCGTTGCGCAGACCGTCCAGATTCCAAGTCTCGGGACTGTCCTCTCCGGTATAGGCTGCCACGTTTTCCTTGATCGATTCACCGATCATGTGCAGGATCTTAACGGAAATGTCGTTGTCCTCCAGCACCTCCTGGCGCTGCTTGTAGATAATATTTCTCTGCTGATTCATGACGTCGTCGTAAGACAGCACGTACTTTCTGCGCTTGAAGTTCTGATCCTCAATGCGCTGCTGTGCGGACTGAATACTGCCCGACAGGATCTTGGCGTCAATGGGAGTGTCGTCGGTCATGCCGATGCGATCTACCACACCTGCGATCTTTTCGGAACCGAACAGACGCATCAGGTCATCCTCCAAGGAGAGGAAGAAACGGCTCTCACCGGGGTCACCCTGTCTGCCCGAACGGCCGCGCAGCTGGTTGTCGATACGACGGCTCTCGTGACGCTCCGTGCCCACGATGAACAAGCCGCCCGCATCCTTGACCATTTGTGCCTCGGGTGCGATCTGCTCCTTGAACTGCTCGTAAAGCTCGGCATACTGCGCTCTGACGCCCAGTACTGCGGGATCATCTGTCAAGGAAGTACCGTTTGCCTGCGCGATCAGCGCCTCGTCCACGCCCTGCGCGCGCAGCTCAGCCTTTGCCATAAACTCGGGGTTACCGCCAAGCATAATATCGGTACCACGACCTGCCATGTTGGTGGAAATGGTAACGGCACGGTACTTACCTGCCTGCGCCACGATCTCTGCCTCGCGATCGTGATACTTTGCGTTAAGCACGTGGTGCGGGATCTTTTCCTTCTTGAGCCTTGCAGAAAGCAGCTCGGACTTTTCAACCGAAACGGTACCCACCAGCACGGGCTGTCCCTTTTCGTAGCATTCCTTGATCTGCTCAATGATCGCTCTGTACTTGCCCTCCACGTTTTTATATACCACGTCGCTGTGGTCTACGCGGATCATGGGCATATTGGTGGGGATCTCGATAACGTCCAGAGCGTAGATCTCTCTGAACTCCGCCTCCTCGGTCAGTGCAGTACCCGTCATACCCGAGAGCTTGCTGTACATACGGAAATAGTTCTGGAAGGTAATGGTTGCAAGGGTCTTGTTTTCCTTTTCGATGACCACGCCTTCCTTTGCCTCAATTGCCTGGTGCAAGCCGTCCGAATAGCGTCTGCCGTACATCAGTCTGCCCGTAAAGGTATCGACGATGATAACGCCCTTGTCGTTGACGATATAGTCCTGGTCGCGGTGCATGCAGCCGTGTGCACGGATCGCCTGGTTGACGTGGTGCGCAATGGTGGCGTTCTCCTGATCGGAATAATTTTCAAGACCGAAGAAACGCTCTGCCTTCTTGGCACCTCTGGGGGTCAGAATGGCGTTGTTTGCCTTTTCGTCCACGATATAGTCCGCCTCAATATCATCGTGCTGCTCCTTGGAGTCCAGCTCCTTGGTCACGTGCTTGACAAGCGTTTTGACAAAGGCGTCTGCCTTTTCGTACAGATCGGTGGGCTTGTCTCCCGCGCCGGAAATGATCAAAGGGGTACGCGCCTCGTCGATCAGAATAGAGTCCACCTCGTCCACGATAGCGAACGCGTGACCGCGCTGCACCATGTTAGCCTTGTAAACCACCATATTGTCACGCAGGTAGTCAAATCCGTATTCATTATTGGTACCGTAGGTGATATCGGCAGCGTACGCCTCTCTCTTTTCGTCGTTGGTTCTGCCGTGTACGACAAGACCGGTGGTAAGCCCCATAAAGCCGTAAACGCGGCTCATTTCCTCGCAGCCGTAGCGTGCCAGATAGTCGTTGACCGTGACGATATGCACGCCCTTGCCGGTCAGCGCGTTGAGGTATGCGGGCATGGTAGCCACCAGGGTCTTACCTTCACCCGTTTTCATTTCGGCAATTCTGCCCTGATGCAGTACAATACCGCCCAGCAGCTGCACGTAGAAGGGACGCTTGCCAAGCACGCGGTCGTCCGCCTCACGGATAGCGGCAAACGCATCGGGCAGGATATCGTCCAGCGTCTCGCCAGCGGCAAGTCTGCCCTTGAGAATATCGGTCGTGCCTCTGAGCTCCTCGTCGGTCATTGCCGCATACTTGGGAGCTAAGGATTCAATGTAATCTGCGGTTTTTCTGATCGCTTTCAGCTGTCTGTCGCTGTAAGTGCCGAAAATCTTGGTAATCAAGCTCATATATATTTCCTCCAAAACACATATTATCGCATTATATTCCCCTTATTATATACTATAATTTCATGTAATAGATAAAATATTTGTAAATTTTCAAAGAATACTTGAAAAACCGGGCAAAAATCGCTATAATAATGGCATGACAACGAAAGGATTTTCCTTATGAAACACATACACATCGTTCTTCACCAGCCCGAGATCCCGCAGAACACGGGCAACATAGCGCGCACCTGCGCGGCAACGGGTGCGTCGCTGCACCTCATCCGCCCCATGGGCTTTACCGTGACCGATAAGCACTTAAAGCGCGCCGGACTTGACTACTGGGACAAGCTGGATATTACCTATTACGACGGACTTGATGATTTTTACGCCAAGCACGAGGGTGCCAAGGTCTACTATTTCTCCACCAAAGCAAAGTACAATTACGCCGAGATCGACTACCCCGACGAGGTATTTTTGATGTTCGGCAAGGAGACCAAGGGACTGCCCGAGGATCTGCTTGCCGCCCACCCCGACGATTGCGTGCGCATTCCCATGCGCCCCACGCTGCGCTCGCTCAACCTCTCCAACTCGGTCGCCATCGCGGTCTACGAGGTGCTCAGACAAGATGACTTTGCGCAGCTGCAGACCGAGGGCGAGCTGACGCAGTTCACGTGGGGAGACAGGCAGGTCTGATTGTTTGTAAGCGGGGCTTGCTACCGCAATGCACCACCAAAGAAAAAAAAGCTTTAAGACGGGAAGCTTCACCGTATGGTGCCCCTTTTCCCGCGGGCGTTCCGCTTCACTGCGTTCTCGCTCCACTGCGGGTCCTCTTCCCCGTAGGGGACGCCTTATCGAACTTGCCCGCAGCGGTTGGGCGTATTAGACGGATAGCAGGTTACAGTTCCCCCTAACGGACAAGCAAACAGGGCGGATGCGCGTTACAAAGGCGTCCCCTACGGGGAAGAGGACCCGCAGCGAAGCAGAGCACGGCGGCGCGAGCGTCCGCGGGAAAAGGGGCACCACACGGACATGCTCCCCGCAGCGGATGCGCGATACGAAATCACCGGGGCTTTTAACCCAAAAGATCAAAAATCAATCGTAAGGAGGCAGTTATGGGCGCTTGGGGTGTTGGAATCACATCAAATGATGCAGCGCAGGATTTAAAAAAGGAATTCCAAGCGGCGTTTTCTTACTATGACGTAGAGACCGCGCTTGCCAAAATTGACGCGTACGTCAGAGCCGACGGATATGACGAATCGGACGAGAGCGATTGGTGTGACTACTATTATTCTCTTGCCAACTTCATGTGGAAAAAAGGCATCCTGACCGATGAGGTCAGAGATACGGCTGTTAATATGATCGACACCGGCTTCGGTCTTGAAATATGGGTAGACGAGGGCGAGAAAACGCTTAATAAAAGAAAAAAGGCGCTTTCGGAGTTCAGAGAAATGTTACTGTCTCCACAACCCGCCAAAAAGAAAATCAAAGTGGATTTGTACCTTGATTCGGTCTTTGACATTGGCGATTACATTGCCTTTCAGCTCCAAACAAAGGATAAATGTTATTTGGCGGATGAAAGCAGTTTTGACGAAGATTACTTTAAGTTAATGGACGGAAAGTATGTCGTGATCAGAAAGGTGAAAGACCACATATCGTACAGATCGAAGATGGTTCCCGAGGTTGCTGACCATTGGATCATATATCAGCTTTATTGCGATTTTTTTGATGAGATCCCCGATATGTCGCAACTGAAAGACAATAATTGGGCATATAAGGAAGGACGCATAGCTTATAATGATCCTCCCAATAAAAAAAGCTATTATTTTTATTGCGAAAGCTCACTTTTCTATTTTAAGAAAAGAGGATATAAGGTTATTGGCAACAATAAAAAAGGGATAGAAGAAAACATAGATGCTAATAAGATGGCACACCACCTTACTTTAGGAACACCGTCGAACCGTTATAACGGTGATACGTATCTGATAGATTGTATTTTGAAAACGAAAGCAAGTAAGAAACCGAAATGGTTTTCTCTTTTCAAGAAAGGATAATTCAATGAAATCCTACATGCCCGGCGGTAGCGAACCGATAGAACCGGTCACTGCGAAACACGAAACAACTTGTAATGAAAAATTCGATTTTTTCAAAGAAGCATTTAGCCATTGCGGCACGTTTCTTTTTGACCTTTCGGACGAAGATATTGCATATCACATCTTTGAGGAATTTGACGGTGATTGTACTTCGTTTCTCAATGAGAAGAACCTGGAGCGTCTGCGACTGTCGAGCAAAATAACCCTTGAGATCGTTGATATGGCTCTTGAGCTTTCAAGCAAATTCAGAGCGCTTGAAGGTACGGAGCTTTGGAATGTGAGCTCTATACGTAAAGATGCGAAATGGCTTGAAATTATGGAACTTTCAGATCGCATCAAGGTAGAACTAACACAAATGGTCGATAGAACAAGTTGTTATGATTGGTTTAATAGAAAAGTATATCGAGTTTTCAATGCGGAGAACGGACATAGTACAGGATACTTAACAGAATATATTGACCATCCAACCGTCATAAAATCTATTGCCATCGGAGCAAAACGAGATGATGCGTATGATGTGATCGGTCCCGGTTCTCTGACAGTTTACTATAAAAACGGTGAACAATACACGTTTGAGTGTTATACGGATACCGTATTCAGCGGTCAGCATGGTATAGCAATCTCGGATGACGGAGAGCGAATATACGTGATCAGCGACATAAAAGGTCTTTGGTGTTATAACAAAAAGGGCAAGATCATCTGGAAAACTCGGTACACCTCGGCGGGACAAGTATATCCACATAGCGACGAAACGGTAACTTGCGTTACGGGAACGCACGTGATTTTGCTCGATGCAAATGGTAAACCGATCAAGAAGCGAGCTTTGTTCGATGGTGAGCGCTATGAAATGTCCGCAAAAACCATCGGTATTCTCACAAGCGAAAACGTTGCTGCGGTAATTGATGTGAAAACTCTTGAGCCTATCCTAAAAGTGTCTCTTTCAAAACTCAACATATACCATTTTCATGAGATTATTGAAGCAAACGAGTATTATGTAGTGCGAGGAACGGAGCTGATAGGAATATTTGATCTTCCGAATGGAAAAAGAGATGTGCGTGAGAAAGAATTGATTTATCTTCTTGATCATAGAGGGAATGTCATGCACAAGATCGAAAATCCCAAATGGACTTATGTAAGCCGTGCGTACGTTGATCGAAAAAGCAACGAGGTCGTTTTATACGCGCAGTTCAAGCACCATACGGATAGGAATTACTGTATTCCCATTAAGAAAGCATAAAAAGTGAATGTCACACAGAAAGTAGAAAATGGATAATAAAAACACACAAAAACAAAAGGTCTGCGTTGCCATGAGCGGCGGTGTGGACAGCGCGGTGACTGCCCTGCTCTGCCAGCAGGCAGGCTACGATGCCGCGGGCTGCACCATGCGGCTTTGGCGTCCTGCACCCGAGCAGACGGGCGGACGCGTTTGCGGCTCGGACAAGGACGTGAACGACGCGCGCGCGGTGTGCGAGCATTTGGGCATTGCGCACACGGTGCTTGATTTCGGCGCACGCTTTGAAGAAACGGTCATCCGCGATTTCATTGAAGAATACCAAAGCTGCCGCACCCCCAACCCTTGCACGGTCTGCAACCGCTGCTTGAAGTTCGGGGCGTTGCTTGATGCTGCCACCGAGCAAGGCTTTGACAAGATCGCAACGGGACACTACGCACGCATCGAGCAAGCCGAAAACGGCAGATATCTGCTCAGAAAAGCCTCTGACCCCTCAAAGGATCAGACCTATTTTCTCTGGCAGCTGACGCAAGAGCAGCTCTCACACACGCTGTTTCCTCTTGGAAACATGACCAAAGCCGAAGCGCGCGCGATTGCCGAGCAGCACGGTCTTGTCAACGCGCACAAGAGCGACAGCCAAGACATTTGCTTTGTGCCCGACGGCGACTACGCCGCGTTTATCACCAAAACCACGGGAGCGACCTACCCCCGCGGCAATTTCGTGGACGAGGACGGCAACGTGCTCGGACAGCACGCGGGCATCATCCGCTACACGGTGGGACAGCGCAAGGGGCTGGGGATCGCACTTGGCGAGCCCATGTACGTCAAAAGCAAAAACGCGACCGACAACACGGTCACGCTTTGCAAAAACGATGCTCTTTTCACCACTCGGCTTGACGCAGACCGCATCAACCTGATCGCGGCAGAACGCTTGAACGCGCCTATCCGTGCCACGGTCAAGATCCGCTATGCGCACGCCCCCGCAGCCGCTACCGTCACGCAGACGGGCAACGATTCCCTGCACGTGGAGTTTGACGCGCCGCAGCGCGCGGTAGCCCCCGGGCAATCGGTAGTCATCTACGACGGCGACATTGTCATCGGCGGCGGCATTATCAGATAATCCAAGCAAAAAAAGCGCAACCCATGCGGGTTGCGCTTTTACTATGATTGGTTATCAGATAGAATCCAGATAAATTACGATGACGTCGCCGTCCTTAACGGTCTGCTGGTACATGGGAAGATCCAGATTGTTTACCTGGTTGAGTGCATAGGTCCAGAACTCGCTCTTGCTGGAGGGAGAAACGGTGTCGATCTTGGTAATAACCTGCTGCGATTCATCCTGGAATTCAAGATTGATTTCGTTGATATCACAGAAATAGATCAGAACCTCGGTAATGGTAGGAAGCTCTTCGCCTTCTCTCATGTAGGTATAAACGAATTCAGGATCCTGCGCAATAAGATCACCATTAGGACCGTCCTTGATGGAAATCTTCAAATTCAGGTTGGTTTTGACCGGTTCGGGCGCCTTATCACAAGCAACCATGATACAGCCGATCATCAGCATAGCAAGTACCAATGCCAATACTCTGTAAAGTTTCATTGCAATATCTCCTTTGCATTTTTTTGTCATGTCTATTATACTGTATAAATCCACATTTGTCAACTGTTTTTTTGCACATTTTATACATTAAATACACAGATAAGCTGCAAAATCAACATGTAAAGCAACCAAAGCACGTGTAACCACACAACCACACCCGCCCAAACCGAGACTCCTTGCCATTGCAAAGCACACAACGCAGCACACGCCAGCACGGCAAGCAGCACAAGCAGCGAAAGCAACGGATTCTGCCGCATGAAAAACAAAGGATACCAAACGTATCCAGCAAACAGCATCAGCAAAAAGAAAAATCCGCCGCGCCAAGCCCCGATGCAATGCCCACCGTACGTGCAAAGCACCGCACCAAGCACGGCTCCCAGCACGAAATACCACAGCGTCCACAAAAAGCCCATCAGCCAGACGGGTGGCAGCAGATGGCGGATGCCCATCTGCGCAATGCCCTCGTTGGGCGAGCCCCACCAAAGCCGCACGACCATACCCAATAGTGCCAGCACACCGCCCGCGATCAAAGCGCAGGTCAGTGTGCTCGTATTATCTTTTCTCATCATATCACCCCGTACATGGTATGCCAAAAGGCTCGGGAATATGCCCGAGCCTTTTGGCAGTGATATTGCGCTGTGCGCAGTGATATTTGTCCTATGGACAAGTGGTATTATGCTTCGCATAGTGTTATTGCGCTTCGCGCAGTTGCCCTTCCTCCTTTTCCAAGTCGGAATCGCCGTGCGCGGGACACGGCTCGGTTTTAGAGGGCGTGGCATACCATTCGCCTCGGTATGCTCCTTGGGCGGGCGGTGCATCCCAAAGGAAATAGGGCGCATCCTTGATAAACACCTTGAAGGGAAAGCTTCTCGTGCCGCGCAAGAGTCCTGCGTCGCGCACTGCCTCAAGCGGACAATCGGGACAAGCCACACCGCCAAACACAGCGTCGTACGGCACAAGCACGTGCGTGCCGCAGATATGCGTCGGGGCATTATCGTGCGTAAAGTACCCCACGCGCGTGCGCGAGCCGCGCAGATCGCAGGTGCAGGCATACCCGGGCAGCTGCCCCGAATCGGCACAGTACACCATTTGATGAACCGTGTCGGGCAGTGCAAAATCGGCAGGAGCATCCCGAAAAATACCGGCGTCATACAGCTGTGACATCACCTCGTCCCACACGAGAATGCTGACGTTTGTGCCAATGCCCGCTTGCTCTGCGGGATAGTCGTACCCCGTCCACACACCGCCCAGCACCGCAGGCGTATATCCCACGAACAAGCGGTCCACACCGCGTTGGGTGGTACCGGTCTTCCCTGCCACCGCAACGCGCTCTGCCAGCGTGACCTTGCCCTTTGCCGTGCCGTTTTGCACCACGCCCTCAAGCATTTTGGTCATAATTGCCGCGTTTTCGAGTGACAGCACCTCGCGCGGCTCTTGCATATTGGAAAGCAGCACCGTACCCTCGGCATCGGTCACGCGATAATAGGAGCGTGCGGGGCGGTAATGCCCGTCATAGAATACGGTATAGGCATCGGTCAGCTCGCGCAAGGTCACGCCGTGCGCAAATTGCCCCAGCGCCAAGCCCGACTCGGTGATATCCCCGTCGCCAAGCGAGGTCATGCCAAGCTGCTCGCGCAAAAATGCAAGGCTTTGCCGCTTGCCCACCTGCCCCAGTATCTGCACCGCCACCGTGTTGACCGAATCGGCAAGCGCAGTCGATACGCCGGTCAGTCCGTGATAGGCAAAATGCGCGTTACGCGGCCAAGGCTTTTCGTCCTCAAAGCGCAAGGGCACGTCGTCGTATACGCTTGCCCAATTGATGATGCCCTTCTCCAGCGCGGGCGCGAATAAAGAAAGCGGCTTGATGGCAGAGCCGGGCGGCAGCAGAGCGTCCGTGGCGTAATTCTGCACACGGTTGGCGCGCTTTGCACCGTTCGCACCCGCCACACCGAGAATATCTCCCGTCCCGGGGTCAATGACGATCATGCCCGCGCGCTCGTCGCGCTCAAAGATATCGGTCGTGGCAAAATACCGCTCCACGATGCTCTGTACGCGTTGATCCATCGCGGCATAGATGCGCAAGCCGCCGCCGTACACAAGCGCGCTTGCCGCTGCACGGGAGTATCCGTATTTTTCGCAAAGGTCGCGCGTAACGTCCTCGATCACCATGTCCTCATACCACGAAGCCACCCTTCCCTTTTGGCGCGACCGCTCAAAAAAGGTCAGCGGCTGCATGGCTTGTGCATATGCATCCTCGTCAATATACCCCTGCTCCAGCATGCATGCAAGGATCAAGCCCCTGCGCTGCTCGTTGTTCTCCGGATGCGTCAAGGGGTTATAGCGCGCGGGATTGTTGGTAATGGCGGCAATGCAGGCACATTCGCCAAGCGTCAGCCCTTCGACCGACTTGCCGAAATAATGCTTTGCAGCCGCTCCCACGCCGCGGCAGCCATCTGCCAGATTGATCACGTTGAGATACATTTCAAGGATCTCGCCCTTGTCGGCACGGCGCTCAAGATCCAGCGCGCAAAACATTTCGGTGAGCTTGCGGTCGATGCTGACGCGGTCATCACCGGTCAGATTTTTGACCAATTGCTGCGTGATGGTGGATGCGCCGAACGATTTTCCGCTCTTGCCGGAAATCTTTTTTGTGACGTACGCCAGTGCCGCCTCACCCGTGCGCAAAAAATCCACGCCCTCGTGCTGCCAAAAGCGTTTATCCTCTATTGCAACAAAGGCATCGATCATGGCGCGCGGAATGTTCTCAATGCCGGCGTATTCGTAAAGCGTACTGCCGCCGCACAAGGGTCCTATCTCATAAGCCTCGCCCTCTCTTGCCGTGCGATCGGAAAACGCGTACGCATACAGGCGCGACGTGCCGCCCGAGCGCGCAATCTCCAGCAGCGTATCGTCCACGCGGCTATCCATGTACGGGCGCAGATATACGTAGCCCGCTATAGCGCATATTCCTCCTGCCAAAAGCGAAAATGCCAGCAAAAAAGCAACCGCTTTACAAAATCTTTTCACCGCTATCCCCTCTTTTTTATGACGTATTTGCATAGACTTATCAAATCGGGCAAAAATAATCATGCAATTATTGAAAAGCGAGGTACAAGCATGAGATCTTTGAAAATTGCCTTTAGCATTTTACTATGCGTTACTATTCTTTCAGTAGGAGCATCGGTGGTATGCGCGGTGATTGCAGGCAACACAGCCGAATCCTTCCGCGATTACCGCTCCTCGGTCATCACTACGCTCAGCTCCCTGCACGGTCAGTTATCAAGCTCCAAGCAAGCCTTTACCGATGCGCTTGCACGCCTTGACGGCTTGCAGAACGAAACGGAAACCGATCAGGCAGAGTCGACTCACGAATCGACCGCTCCCGAAACCGAAAGCCAGAGCGAGAGCATCAAGCAGCCCCAGGCAGCGCCCGAAACAGACGCCCCCGAAAGCGCAGCACCCGTGGCACTTTATACCGTGCGAGAGATCGGCGGTCGTATCGGCATTTTTGACCTTGGCGGTGCGCTTGTGCGTACCGTAAACGTGCCCGTCGCCACCCTGCCCCGCGCAGACCGACAGCAGCTGGCGGTCGGCATTACCATTCATTCCGAAGAGGAGCTGCAAAAGCTGATCGAGGACTTTTCGGGGTAAATAAACAAGGTCAGCCCCATGGGGCTGACAAATTAGTGGAGAAATTCGCAAAAATCAAGGACTGTATCGCTTGGATGCAGTCCTTGATTACCTTTTTTATGAATAGTTGCCGCAGGCGCGGACGATCAATGATCGCCCCTACAAGTGTCTGCGCTGTGGTTTTAATACGTAAAACCCAAACAAAAACAGCCGTAGGGGCGACCATTGGTCGTCCGCACCTACGGCAACTACTGTTTAAAAGCATTAAGGGCTGCCTTGCCAAGCAGCCCTTTGTTCAATTTTAACGCTATTTCCGCAGCCCCATGGGGCTGACCTTTATTTAAGATTTGCAAGCAACTACTCTTCCACGTACACCACAAGCGGGGTGAGCTGCTCTCTGATCTGCTCGGACATTTGAGTACTGTTCCACTCTTCAACTGTACCGTAATAATACACCGTTTGCAGCACATCACATGACAAAAAGGCACCGTCTTCAATTTCAGTCACACCGCCGTGTATTGTAACCGACTTCATTTGCATGCAATTGTAAAATGTCGCCGAAACGATAATCGAGGTGTTCTCGGGTACTGCAAATTCCGTGATGGGGGTTTGCGAAAGCGCGTGACGCCCGATGCTTGTTACCGACTGCGGAAACACAATTTTTGACAACGAATAGCAAGAGGAAAAAGCATAGCTTCCGATCTCCTCAACCTGTCCCGAAAAGCTGACGCTTTCCAAGTCATAACAATAGGCAAAAGCGTAGTCCTCTATACTTTTGACCTTTTCCGGAATTGTAACGCTGAACAGCTCGGAACAATTCATAAAAGCACCTTGTCCAATACCGGTCAAATTCTCGGAAAGCGTGATCTTCTCAAGCTGCACGCACCCGTAAAAACCATGGTAATCGATCTGCTCGATCGTGGAGGGCAGATCGACAGATACGAGCGTAACGTTGTCCATAAATGCGCGCTCCCCGATAGCCACTACGCGATATCCATTGTAAGTCGGCGGTATATACAGCTCGGTATCGGTGCACTCTCCGATGCCGGAGACCACGTACACCGTCTTGCCGTTTTGTGTTTCCTTGGTGTACGCCAATCCCTCCGACCATCCGTCCTCGGGCTCCTCGTCGGTGATCTCGGGCTCTGTCTCGGTCTCATCACCGCCATCCGGCATGACCACGGTAAAGATCAACGCTTCTACCTCTTTTCCCTCGACGGACTTGACGCAAACGGAAACGCGGTGCGAGCCGGGCGCAAGATCGGCAATGGGGATCAGCACCTCCATGCGCGAGCAGGATTTGCCGCCCATATGCTTTGACACCGCATTGACGGTGCCGTCAGCCTCCTGCGAGAAAGATGTGTCAAACACCCTTTCCCCTCTGTCAATGGAATAGCCGTACGTGCCGGGCGTGGTATGTCCGAACGCCATCCAGCCGTATAAGCGCAGGTGCGTGACCTCGGGATCGGTCACGTTGACCTTGCTGTTCCATGAAGCATACTCGGAAAAGACCTCGATCTCTCTGTCTCCTGCGATCATATACAGATGATCGTACGACGGGTGCACCACGACCGTGGGCGGTACGGGTGCGTGGGTGGTGCTTTCCTCAGGCTCGGTGCTCTCGGTCTCGGTCTCTGTTTCTGTCGTCTCTTCGGTGTCTTGACCGACCTTGTCACCGGTCTCCTCCTCGGGCTTTTCCGTCTCCTCCTCGGGCGTTTCGGACTCCTGTTCACCAATGCTTTCCTCGTTTTCATTGCTATCGTTACGCAGCGCGGCAATAAAGCCGCCAAGCGCGTTCTTGGTGTTTTGGTCAAGCAACGAGGAAATGACGTTTTCATCCTCGGTCAGAAAGATCTGCGCGAAATGCAGCACGGTGCCGTCGTATTCGGGATAATTGTTCTCTACGTATCGGACGGCTTGCACGCCCGCCACCGCACCTGCCACCGTGAGCGTCAGCGTGCTCACACTCAACAAAAGTGCAATAACGGCAGCTGCCATGGCAACACGGAACACAGGCTTTTTGCGCAGGGGCACGGGGGCTTCGGCACGCTCGATGAGATCAAAATCGATCTCGCTCATGAGTTCAAATAAGGTTTGATTTGTCATAGCGCAAAGCCCTCCTTTCGGAGGAATTCCTTAAGCTTTTGCCTTGTGCGAGAAAGAATTTTGAATACGTTTGCCCGACTGATGCCGTATCGCTTGGCAATGTCCTCAACGCTGTCTACGTGGTAATAGCGGCGAACAAAGACGTTGCAATCGCGCTCGGGCAAATCACGCAAAAACAGATTGAAGCTATGTGCAAATTCCAGCCGTTCGTAATAGCTGCTCACGTCCTCTCCGGGAGCTGCCACCTCGGCAAGCTCCTCCAGCGCAAGCTCCACCTCACCGCCGCCGCGCTTGTCGCGCATTAGGCTCTTGCGTCGGTTGATGGAAAGATTGCGCGTAATACGCCCAACGTAGGTTTTGAGCACGTCGGGGCGTGCGGGAGGAATGGAATTCCAGGTCGCCAGCCAGGTATCGTTGACGCATTCCTCGCTATCCTGCATGTTTTGCAGAATGCGGATGGCGATCCCCATGCAATACGTGCCGTATTGCTGCTCGGTGACGGCGATGGCTCGCTCGTCACGGGCGTTGTACAACGCGATGATATCTTGATCCTTCATTCCTCTTCCTCCTTTCCGTTTTGCTCCAAAAGCAGCTTGCGCAGCATTCTCTTGGCGCGGTAAATCCTGCCGTTGACCACGTTTTGTCCCAGTCCCAGCATTGCCGCAATCTCGGTATTTTTCTTGTTTTCAAAATATTTCAGCTTAATGACCTCGCGATAATGCGGCTCCAATGCTTGCACCGCTCGGCGTACGTCTGCCGAGTTCTCCTCTCTCGCTATCAGCAAAAACAGGTCGCAAGCATCGGCAGCGATCATACGGCCTGCATCGGGCGCATCAGAGATCAACGCCGTGCGACGCTTCTTTTTATGATAATGATTGATCACCACGTTACGCGTAAAGGTATGAATGAGCGCGGCGGTCGTGTCGCTGTGCGGCTGTGCAAACACCTCGGCGTTTAAGCATACGCGATAAAACGCCTCCTGCACCGCGTCCTCCGCATCTTGTCTGTTGCGCAGCACGGCGTACGCTTTTTGATACATTTGCTTGTAATAAAGCTCATAGATCAAGGTCAAAGTCTTGCGCTGCTCCGCACTCAGATCGGGCAACGCAACGCGATTTTCGTCATGCATGACATGCTCCCCCAAAAAAGTCTTTCACTTACATACACAACTTCTGTACAATATTTTGACAGATTCCGAAAAAATTCATGAATTTTTTTGCGTATTATTATATTGACAAGCGAGCGGGACGAAAAATTCGCGTATTTTGAAAAATTTTTTATAAATTCGGGGCGTCTGCCGTCAAGCACACGCCCCATCATTTTATTGATAAATCACGTTTTCCTTGCCAAGCAGATCAACAAGCTGCTGCATGACGAAGGGGGAGAGCGCAATTCCCTTTTCGTGCGGGATATACGCCTTGGTGGTACTGTTGTAGAACACCAGCGGCACGCAGAGTCCCTCGTCAAAGATCTCGGCTAAGTTGAGTGCCTTGCGGTACAGCGTGCCTTGGGTATCGGGCACGCGCAGGTAGAGCTTTTTGATCTTTTGGGGGCGAGGTGCGGCAGGAGCAGAACCCTGCCCTACCGTATTGCGGGTGGTTTCGGCAGGAGCAAGCCCCTGCCCTACCGTATTACGGTTGGGTGCGGGCGATTCGTGAATCGCCCCTACGGGATTGCGGGTGGGTTCGGGCTTGGGCGTATAATGCTCGTCGTCCACAAGCTCGCCTGCCGTACCGATCAGCACCTTGACCTCGTCCTCGCGCACGGACAGATTTCCATCCACGTAGAGGGCGTTATCCATACGCACCAGATGCCCAAGGCTTTCGTAGGTCTTGGCAAACATCAGGCATTCGATCTCACCCGTGCGGTCTTCCAGCGTGAAAAACGCCATGCGCTGATCGTTTCTCGTGGTTTTGACCGTAACCGAGGTGATGACGCCCGCAATGCGCACACGCGCACGGTCGGGCAGCAAAGCGCCCGTTTCGTCGTAAAGCTTACCGATATCCTTGGTGCGCAGGTCGGCAATGCACTTGTCGTAGCCGTCGAGCAGATGCCCCGAGAAATACATGCCCGACGCGTCCTTTTCCAGCATCAGCTTTTCGCGCTTGGTATATTCGGGAATGTTGGGATACGAGAAGGAGGTCTTTGCCCTGACCTCGGGCACCATGCTGAACATATCCAGCTGCCCTGCCACGTTATCGCGGTTTTTCTGCGACACGGTATCAATGATCTGCTCATATGCGGACAAGAGTTTTGAGCGGTACGTGCCAAGAGAATCAAACGCGCCTGCCTTGATCAGTGCCTCGATCATGCGCTTATTCATATCCCTGCCGGACATGCGCTCCACGAAATCCTCAAATGAAGCAAAATCGTGCCCTTCCCTCTCGCGGCAAAGCGACTGCACGAACTGACCGCCCACGTTTTTGAGCGCAAGCAGACCAAAGCGGATGGTACTGCCGCTGCCGTGGAAATCGGCACGGCTGCGGTTGATATCGGGCGGCAGCACCGAAATGCCGCGCTTGTTGCACTCCCCGATATACTCCGCGATCTTGACCTGATTGCCAAGCACGCTGGTCAGCAGCGCGGAAAAGTACTCGCAGGGATAGTGCGCCTTGAGATATGCGGTGCGATAGGAAAGCACGGCGTAGGCGGCGGCGTGCGATTTATTGAATGCGTAATTTGCAAAGTTGGATAGGTCATCAAACAGCTTGGTGGCAGTCTTTTCATCCACACCGCGCACAGCCGCACCCGCAATAAAGTCGGCGCGCTCGGCTTCCAGCACGTCTGCCTTTTTCTTGGACATGGCGCGGCGCACAATGTCCGCGTGTCCGAAGCTGTAGCCTGCTATCTCGCGGAAAATGCGCATGACCTGCTCCTGGTATACCGCGCAGCCGTAGGTCTCCTTGAGAATCGGTTCAAGCAGCGGTGTGTCGTACTCGATCTTGGACGGATCGTGACGGCACTCGATATAGCGCGGGATCGACTCCATAGGTCCGGGACGGTACAGCGCAATGACCGCGATAACGTCCTCGAAGCATTCGGGGCGCAGCTGCACAAGCACCTGCTTGATGCCGCTTGACTCCAGCTGAAAAACGCCCGAGGTGTTGCCCTTGGCGATCAGCGCAAAGGTGTCCTTATCGTCGTACGGAATGCGCTCGATATCAAAATCGGGGTGCGTTTCCCTGATCTGCGTTTGCGCGTCGTTGATAATGGTCAAGTATCGCAAGCCAAGGAAGTCGAATTTCAGCAGTCCGAGGTTTGCAATGGTATCCATGTCAAACTGGGTGACAACCGTGCCGTTACTGTGCGCCAGCGGCACGTATTCGCTCACGGGCTTGTCCGTAATGACGATGCCCGCTGCGTGAATGGAAACGTTACGCGGCATGCCCTCCAATGCCATGGCGGTATCGATCAGCTCGCGGTTTTTATCGGTATCATTGTAAAATTGCTTGAGCTCGGGCAGCTTAAGCGCGTGCTCCAGCGTGATGCCCAGCTCTGCGGGCACGGCTTTGGCGATCGCGTCCACCTCGGCATACGGCATGCCCATGGCTCTGCCGCAATCGCGGATGGCTGCACGCGCGGCAAGCGTACCAAAGGTAATGATCTGCGACACGTGCTCGCGACCGTACCGCTTTGCCACGTAATCAATGACCTCGTCGCGGCGGTTGTAGCAAAAGTCAATATCAATATCGGGCATGCTGACTCTCTCGGGATTGAGAAAACGCTCGAAAAGCAGATCGTAGCGAATGGAATCCACGTCGGTAATGCCCAGCGCAAACGCGACCAAAGAGCCCGCGCCCGAGCCTCTGCCGGGGCCGACGGGAATGCCGCGACTCTTGGCAAAGCGCACGTAGTCCTGCACGATCAAGAAATAATCGGCGTACCCCATCTGCACGATGACGTCAAGCTCGTACTTGATCCTCTCGCGGTAGGTCTGCTCGTCTGCCGCGTCAAAGGTGATCTGCCCCTTTTCGACGCGCTCGGCAAAGCCGCGCTCGGCAAGCTCATAAAGGTAGGTCACCGAATCCTTTCCGTCGGGACACGGGAATTTGGGCAGATACAGCGTATCAAAATCAAATTCGACCGCGCAACGGTCGGCAATGCGTACCGTGTTTTCGAGCGCGCCCTCATACTGCGAGAACAGCATGCGCATCTCGCCTGTGTCTTTATAGTAAAATTCGTCGGTCTCAAAGCCGATGGGTCTGCCGTCCTCGATCGAGGAGTTGGTCTGAATGCACATCAGAATTGCCTGCGTGGAGGCATCGCGGCGGCGCAGATAGTGGCAGTCGTTGGTGGCAACCACGCCAAGCCCGCATTCGCGCGCAAGGCTGTAAAGCTGCGGCAGGATCTGCTTTTGCTCCACCATGCCGTGATTCTGCAGCTCGATAAAGAAGTTGTCCTTACCAAACAGGTTGGCATATTCCGTGGCGGTCTGCTTGGCAGCGGCATAATCGCCTGCGGACAGCTTGCGCGGGATCTTACCCGCAAGGCATGCGGACAGCGCGATCAGCCCCTTATGGTGCGCGCGCAACAGCTCGGCATCCACGCGCGGCTTACCGTAAAAGCCCTCGGTAAAGCCTTTGGATACCAGAGTGATCAAATTTTGGTAGCCCTCCTCGTTTTCACACAAAAGCACCAGGTGGTCAGCCCCTGCCTCGCTGCTCTTGGTCTTTTCAAATCTCGAACCGGGAGCTACGTAGACCTCACAGCCGATAATGGGCTTGATATCTGCTTTTTTGCACGCCTTGTAAAACTCCACCACACCGTACATCGCGCCGTGGTCGGTAATGGCGACAGCGTGGTGACCGCACTCGGCAGCGCGCGCGGGGATATCCGCAATACGGCATGCACCGTCCAAGAGGCTGTACTCGCTGTGCAAATGCAGGTGTACGAATTCGTTAGCCATGAGATCTCCTTTCTGTCAGTCCGGCAACTCGTTTGCCAGATCGATCAATTTTTGTAATCTGTGATTCAGCCCTGATTTGGTGATGGGGGGCACGTGCGCCTCGGCAAGCTCGCCAAGCGACACGTTCGGATAGCGCAAACGCAGCATGGCGGTATCGCGCAAGGCATCGGGCAGCTTGTCAAGCTCCCCGTACCGCTCCAATTTTTCGATCGCTGCATTCTGCTTGAGCGCGGCGGCTACGTATTTGCTGATGTTGCCCGTATCGCAATTGGTCACGCGGTTCTCGTTGCCGCGGATCTCGCGCTCGATCTTTTTATTCAGCAGCTCAAAGACCATGGTGCTGCTGCCAAGCAGCGTCAGCACGTCCTCAACGCCTTGGCTGTTTTTGATATATACGCCCGTGGCTTTACCGCGGGTAACAAGCCCCATGCTCACGCCCTGCTCCGCAAGATTTGTCTGCAGCCCCAAGGCACGCGCGTGAGTAGAGCACTTAAATTCAAGGTGCGAGCCCGTAGCGGGATCGGACACCGTACCGACCGCGCAAAACGCGCCGCGCAAAAATGCAAACGTGCATTGCGGGCACTTGCAAACTGTGGAAAAATCCGCGCTCTCTCCCGCATCCCACGTCAGAAGCTGCGCTGCGCACTTGACAGAGGCAAAGTGCAGCTCTGTGCCGCTTGCCCTGCCAGATACGTACGGACGCGCCTGTGCATCTCTGCCGAAATGACGCTTGACCTCGGCTGTTGCGTGCTCGGCAAATGCCGAAGGCAAGCGGAAAGCGATCTGCTCTCCGTCTGTCTGCGCGCCGATCATCAACCCGAAAAGATACGCCCTGCGGCAGCACATGGGCTTGATCTGTAATTCCTGTAATTCTTCTTTCACCTGCTCGGAAAAAGACATATTTACTCCTCTATATACTCAAATTCACACTCTAATTGCACGCCGAATTGTGCATACACGCGCTCCTTGATCTGCCCGACCAGAGCAAGCACGTCGGCAGCGGTTGCGCCGCCATCGTTGACCACAAAGCCCGCGTGCTTTTCGGAAACCACCGCTCCGCCCACGCGCAAGCCCTTAAGGCCCGCATCCTCAATGAGTTTTCCGGCAAAATGCCCCTCGGGACGCTTAAAGGTGCTGCCCGCGCTGGGATAATTCAGCGGTTGCTTTTCACGTCTGGACGCAGCCTGCTCCCTGACTTTTTGCATGATCTCGTCGGCATTGCCGCGGCGCAGCGCAAAGGTGCTTGACAGAATGATATATTCGGGATGCTTTGCAAAAATGCTGTGTCTGTATGCAAACTCGTGCTCGTCAAGCGACAAGGTAAACACGCGGTTGTGTGCCGTATCGTAAACTTCGCTGGAGATCAGCACGTCCGAGATCTGTCCGCCGTACGCGCCCGCATTCATGTACACGCCGCCGCCCACCGTGCCGGGGATGCCGCAGCCGAAAGCAAAGCCCTCATAGCCTTGTCTTGACGCCTCGGTGCACACGCGCCCAAGTCCCGCACCGCTTTGCGCGTACAGGGTGTCCTTGTCAAAGCGGTATTGCTTGAGCTCGGTGGTGAACACCGTCACACCGCGAAAGCCTGCGTCCGAGAACAACACGTTAGAGCCGTTGCCGATGATTTTATATTTCAATCCGCTCTGCGCAAGCATGGCAAGCTGCAAAGACAGCTGTTCAACGGTTGTCGGAAAAAGTGCAAGATCTGTCTTGCCACCGATACCAAACGTAGAATACTCGCAAAGCGGCAGATCGTACTTGACGGGGATACGCGCTCCTCTGCATTGCGCCAAAAAGGCTTTGGTCAAAGCGTCGTTCATAAGCCCCCCTTCTCTGCAATGCCGAGCAGCTGCGCAAGATCACCTATTACGTATGTGGGCGCAATATCGCCGGGCAACGCCTTGCCCTTGGGGTTATACCAGCAGGTATCCAGCCCTGCATTGATGCCGCCCTTGATATCCGAGGTCAGCGAGTCGCCCACCACCAGCGTGGTAGCGGGGTCAAAATCGGGAATGTCACGCATGACCGCGTCAAAATAACGGATATCGGGCTTTTCGTAGCCAACCTCCTCGGAAATATAGGCTTTTTCAAAATACTTTGCCAAGGGGCTGGGGTTAAATCTGCCCTGCTGCACACGCTTGTCACCGTTTGTGATGACGTACATGCGGCACTTCTCTGCAAGCGCGGCACACACCTTGTGCGCACCCTCGATCATATAGGATTTGGCGGAAAGGGTTTGCAAATAATCAGCCGCCAATGCCTTGGGGTCTGCTTCAAGACCCGTGCGAGCGCAAAACGCCTCAAATCTCTTCCACATCAGCACCTTTTTCTCGATCTCGCCGCGCTCCAGCATCTTCCAATGCGCGTCGTTGACCTCTGAATAAATGGCAATAGTCGCATCGTCATTGGGCAACCCGAAATGCGCAAAGGTCTCGGCAATGGCGTCATGCTCGGACTTGGTAAAATCCAGCAGCGTGTTGTCTGCATCCATCAAAAGCGTGTTGTATCTCAAAGGAATTTCCTCCGTAAAACTATATTCTGTTATATTATACTATAAATGACGGGAGATTGCAATACCCTGCACCCGGTTTGTTGGAAAATTTCGTTTTACGCGCCCGCAGGCACGAAACACTCTTTACGCCGTTTAATTTGCGCAGCAAATATGTTCTTCTTTGCGGCTCTTTGCCCAAAAAGAACGGATAAAATTCTCTCAATGTAAAAAGAAAAGGAAATTACTTACACAAAATAGCTCCCTTTTTTGTTTTATACTGCGGGAGCAAGCCCCCGCCCTACGCCCCCACCTGCATAATTTTTGCAATTTCCTATTGGAATTCCTTGGAGACCTGAGAAAAATAAAACAAATGGCTGCGTCAAAAGCTTTTCAAAAGCGATTGACTCAGCCATTTACTTTGGGCAGAAAGTATCAGAATTCAAACAGATCGAGCCACGGGTACGTCCAAAAAAGAGGTGAAAAACCTACCGCACGGAACGGATATTGATCTTCCTGCCCCTCATACCCGGGAAGATCGTGGGCGATCAAGGTAAAGCCGACGTAAGAATTTGTAACAATGATCGTATCACACCTTGACGTACTCGTGCCGTACGGACTCGGACCTTGGTCACCGTAGGGTGTATATTTGAGTTCGAGTCTGAAGTCAGCACCGGTCACGTTTTCCTCAATGTCATCGACAGACAGCAATCCTTGGGTATAAGAGCATTTGGAATAGTACACGCAATTATTAAAGAAATTGGTGAGCGCGATCAGTCTTGGGTCATTGGGATCAATCGTGATCACTTCTCCGTTCTTGTACAAGGTTGCCGAAAGAGGTGCGCCATGCGTTTCGGGGTAGGCTTCATACGTATCACAGGGGATTTGGGAGATGACAGATTTCAACTCGGCATCCGACAAGCGCGCACCCTCTTGGATGTCAAAAAACGAGGAAGAGGAAAAGCTTCCGTCCTCAATATCCTTTTCCTGATCGGAGGAAACGCTTGGGTTATCAGATAAAACGTGATTGCATGCAACCAATGCAATTGTAAGCAAAAGTAAAATCACAGAAATCATAAATTTCTTGCGCATTTTGTTTCCGCCTTTCCCGCTTTGCGCGATTTGATTTGTTTTTATTATACCGAAAAAGCTGTGAAAAGTCAACCCGTTCGGTGTCCTTACACTCTATATAACAATCAAATCCGCAAAAAATTTGCATGACCGATATTTTTTAAGTATTTTATGAGGGCTGGAGGAACAAGCCCCTCCCCTACCGTTTTGGGGGCAACCATAATGTAATTACGGGCGGGCGATCACTGATCGCCCCTACGCGAAAAATTCCCGCACAACAATCCTATGATACACCGCAAAAATATTCAAAAACCCCTTGCATTATTACGCGTTTTGCGGTATAATGTAGGTTGGTGTTATATATTTATTGAAAACATGAGGAGGATAGTATGAAAAAGCATTTACGGGTTGGCATGGTTGGCTTTGGCGCGATGGGCAAGACCCACGCCTACAGCGTAGCATCCCTGCCCTATTTCTATTCCCCTCTGCCGTTTACCGCTTCGGTGCGCGGCATTTGCACCACGAGTGCCGAGAAAACCGCACGCATTTGCGACGAGCTGGGATTTGCCCGTGCGTATGCGGACGCTTACGACATGATCGCAGACCCCGAGATCGACGTCATTGATATCTGCACACCCAACAATACGCATTTTGATATCGCAAGCGCAGCCCTTGACGCGGGCAAGCACGTGCTTTGCGAAAAGCCCTTTACGGTCAGCCATGAGCAGGCTGCAGCGCTTGCCGCAAAAGCAGCAGACAAAACGCTTGTGTGCGGCGTGGTATATAACAACCGCCATCTTGCCGCCATCATGCGTGCAAAGCAGCTGATCGACGAGGGTGCGCTTGGATGCATTCTCTCGTTCTCCTTCCACTACAGACACGACAGCGACATTGATCCTGCGCGCTTTGTGGGCTGGAAGCAGGACGCAACCGTATGCGGTGCGGGCACGCTTTTTGACCTTGGCTCGCACGCCATCGACCTTTGCAGGCATCTGTGCGGTGAGTTTTCAAGCATCAGCGGCAAATCGCATATCGCATTTGATACACACAAGCAAAAGGACGGCACGCTTTGGCAGACCAATGCCGACGAGGCGTTTTACATGACCGCTACCTTACAGAACGGTGCGATCGGTCAGATCAGCGTTTCCAAGCTTGCCCACGGCACCGAGGACGGGCTGTGCTTTGAAGTATACGGCACGGGCGGTGCTTTGCGCTACTCTCTTGCCGAATGCGATATTCTTTACTACATGGACGCATCGCAACCCAAGCTGCCGCTCGGCGGCACGGCTGGCTTTACCGCCATTCCCGCCTCTGGAAGATACCCTTCTCCCGGTGGCACTTTCCCCGCTGTCAAAGCCCCGCAGGGCTGGTTGCGCGGACACATTCACGGCATGTACCTCTACCTTGACGCAGTTGCATCAGGTCAGCACTTCTCGCCCGACTTTTCCGACGGTGCGCAGATACAGCGCATTATGGCAGCCGCCATCAAGAGCGATACGCAGGGTGGAAAGGAAGTACAGATATGAGCTTTCCCATCTTAGGGCTGACAGGCCCGAGCGGTGCCGGCAAGGGCGTGGTGGCAGCAAGGCTGCAGGACGCGCACGGCTTTGCATGGATCGACACCGATGCCGTGTATCACGAGCTGACAAACGCTCCCTCCCCGTGTCTTGACGAGCTGGCGCATGCGTTTGGCACGGACGTCATCAAGCAAGGCAAGCTTGACCGCAAGGCACTTGCGGCAATCGTGTTCGCCCCCGATGCCAAGGATAAGTTAGAGCTGCTCAACCGCATCACGCACAAGCACGTGCTGGCAGTGACGGACGAAAGAGTCCAGTCTGCACGGCAAAACGGCGCTGTCGGCGCGATCATAGACGCCCCTTTGCTCTTTGAATCCGGCGCACATCTTTCCTGCACGCACACGCTGGCGGTGCTGGCGGACAAGCAGACGCGCCTAGGGCGCATCATGGCGCGCGACGGCTTGTGCCAAGAGGATGCGAAAAGACGACTTGACGCGCAAAAGCCGGACGCGTATTACTGCGAAAGAGCGGACTTTATCATAGAGAACGACGGTGATCTGCAAGCGGTACAGGCGTATGCCGATGCGCTTGCAAAGGAGCTGCTATGAGAAAAAGTCGCTCCGGGCACGCGTTGCCCATTATCATCATTTTGATCGTTTCCCTTGCCTTCGGCGGTGTTTTCGAGCTGCTTTGCCTTGGCGGCGAAAGGCTCTCGCACCCGCGCAAGTATGAAGATACCGTTGCAAAATACGCTGCGGAGTACGGCGTACCCGAGGCTGTCGTTTACGCCATGCTCAAGGTGGAAAGCAACTTTGACAGCACCATGCAGGGCAAGAGTGGCGAGATCGGGCTTTTGCAGCTCACACCTGCGCTTTACGTCCGCTTAGCGACCGAGGCGCACGACCCCGAAATGAATGCGGCAGCCTTATACGATCCCGACACCAATATCCGCTACGGCACCATGTACCTTTCCCTGCTCTATACCAAATACGGCATGTGGAGCACGGTATACGCGGCATGGTACGCGGGCGAAGAGGCGGTGGACACATGGTTGGCAAATCCCAATTACATTGACCCCGATTTCGGCACGCTGCAGACCGTACCCGATAAAAAAGTTGCCAAGGCGGTAAAAAAAGCTGCCAAGGCACACGCAATTTATGAAAAACTATACTATGCAAAATAAAGGAGAAATTACCATGTCCGAATCCAAAAAAGACCTTCTTGGCTACAAGAAAACCAACTTTTACGATGTAGCCACCCCCGAGCAGATCCAGGCTGCTTACGACTACTGCGTTGACTACGCCAAGTATCTGGACGCTTCCAAGACCGAAAGAGAGGCTGTTACTACCTCGATCGCTATGGCAGAGGCACAGGGCTACGTTCCCTACACCTTTGGCATGGAGCTTGCAGAGGGCGGCAAATATTACTATAACAACCGCGGCAGATCGCTGTTCTTGTTCCGCATCGGCTCCGAGCCCGTACAGAACGGCATCCGTATCTGCGCAGCGCATATCGACTCCCCCAGACTTGACTTAAAGCAGTCCCCTCTGTATGAGGACGGCGGCTTTGGTTTCTTCAAGACCCGCTACTACGGCGGCGTGCGCAAGTACCAGTGGGTTGCAACCCCTCTTGCTTTGCACGGTGTGATCGTCAAGCAGGACGGCGAGGTAGTCAAGGTCACCATCGGTGAAGACGAGACCGATCCCGTGCTCTACATCAACGATCTGCTGCCTCACCTTGGTCAGAGCCAGAATGCGCAGCCCTTGGGCACTGCCATTCCTGCCGAGAACCTCAACATTCTGCTGGGCTCCAGACCTCTTGAGGGCGAGGAATCCGACAAGATCAAGATGAACATTCTGAACCTGCTTAACGAAAAGTACGGCATCGTAGAGGCTGATTTCCTGTCCGCTGACCTCTCCATCGTTCCCGCTGCAAAGGCGCGTGACGTTGGTCTTGACCGCTCGCTGATCGGCTCTTACGGACATGACGACCGCGTTTGCGCATATCCCGCGATGACCGCTCTGTTTGAGTGCCCCGACGCTGCCCGCACCACCATGGTCATCCTTGCAGACAAGGAAGAGATCGGCTCGGACGGTGACACCGGTATGCAGTGCGAGCTGCTGCTCGACCTGCTTTATGAGATCGCAAAGGCATTCGGTGCAAACTTCGGTCAGATGAAGGCAAACTCCATCTGCATGTCCGCAGACGTGACCGCTTGCTTTGACCCCAACTTTGCAGAGGTATTTGACGGCAAGAACGTCTCCCGCATCAACTGCGGTATCTGCATGTGCAAGTACACGGGGCATGGCGGCAAGGTTGCTACCAACGACGCAAGCGCAGAGCTTGTTGCATTCATCCGCCGCATTATGGCAAAGGGTGAGGTCGTATGGCAGGCTGGCGACATGGGCAAGAATGACATCGGCGGCGGCGGAACCGTTGCAAAGTACATCTCCAAGCACAATATTCCCACCATTGACATGGGCGTTCCCGTGATTGCAATGCACTCCCCCTTCGAGATCGTTTCCAAGGCAGACGTATACACTGCTCACAAGGCATTCGTTGCCTTCTACAGCTTTGACTGATGCTGCACAAGCTCGAACAGATCAAAGATAAATATCTGGCGATGGAGGCACGGATGGCTGATCCCTCCGTGCTCTCCGATCCCGCCGCATACTCGGCGCTGATGCGCGAGTATAAAAAGCTGACCCCCATTATGGAAGCCTATACCGCTTATCTGCGTGCCGAGCAGGATCTTGCCGATGCGCTGGAGCTTACAGAATCGGGAGATCCCGAGCTCAAGGAGCTTGCGCAGGAGGAGCTGGCTGAAGCCAAGCAGACCAAGAGCAGACTGGAGCAGGAGCTCAAGCTTTTGCTGCGTCCCCGCAATCCCAACGAGGGCAAAAATCTCGTTGTGGAGATCCGCGCTTGCGCGGGCGGCGAGGAGGCGGCGCTGTTTGCGGGCGTGCTTTACCGCATGTACTGCATGTACTGCGCCAAGCAGGGCTTTGACCTCTCCCCTCTGCATGCCAATCCCACCGATCTCGGCGGTTACCGCGAGATCACCTTTACTGTCAAGGGTGAGGAGGCTTGGTCGCATTTCCGCTTTGAATCGGGCGTGCACCGCGTGCAGCGCGTGCCCGAAACCGAATCGCAGGGGCGTATTCAGACCTCTACCGCTTCGGTTGCGGTGCTGACCGAGGCTGACGAGGTGGAAGTCGAGATCAAGGACTCGGACCTTGTGTACGAATCCTGCAAATCCAGCGGCGCGGGCGGTCAGCACATCAACAAGACCGAGTCTGCCGTACGCTTGACGCACAAGCCCACGGGCATCGTCATCGAGTGCGACCAGGAGCGTTCCCAGTTCCAGAACAAGGCAAAGGCACTCATGCTGCTGCGCACCATGCTCTACGATCAGAAATGCCGTGAGCAGAACGAAAAGATCGCCGCTGACCGCAAGGGTCAGGTCGGCTCGGGTGACCGCAGCGAAAAGATCCGCACCTATAATTACCCCCAATCACGCGTCACCGACCACCGCATTGGCGTGTCGGTCTTCAACATTGACGCATTCGTGGACGGTGACATGACCCCCATCATCGAGCCGCTCATGACCGCGCAGGCGGCACTTGACCTGCAAAACAGCGAAAATTAACCACTTTAAGAGGTATATCTTGAAAACGCAAGTATTTACCATACACGATCCGCAAACGGCGCAGGAGCAGCTGCGTACCGCAGGGCGCGTTCTGCGCTCGGGCGGGCTTGTGGTGTTTCCCACCGAAACGGTCTACGGACTTGGCGGTGACGGCACGAGTCCACAAGCCGCTGCGGATATCTACGCCGCAAAGGGACGCCCCTCGGATAACCCTTTGATCATCCACGTCGCGGACCCCGAGGATGCTGACAAATACGCATACACCACAGAGCTGTATTTTGCGCTGGCAAAGGCTTTCATGCCCGGTCCCTTGACCGTTATCATGCCCAAGCGCGATAACGTGCCCTCGTCTGTGACGGGTGGTCTGGACTCGGTGGCGGTGCGCTGCCCCTCGCATCCCGTGGCGCGCGCACTCATCCGCGCAGCGGGTACGTGCGTAGCAGCCCCCAGTGCAAACATTTCGGGCAAGCCCTCGCCTACCGATGCGCATCACGTGGTGCAAGACCTGGACGGCAAGGTGGACGTCATCATTGACGGCGGTGAATGCGAGATCGGTCTTGAATCCACCATCGTCAAGATCATGCAGGACGAGCATGGCGAGCCTTATCTTGTGCTGCTGCGCCCCGGTGCCATCACGCACGACGCGCTTTGCTGCGTGTGCCCGCGCGTGGATATTGCACCTGCGGTGGCAGAAAAGCTTGCAGAAAACGAGCGTCCGCTCTCTCCCGGTATGAAATACAGGCATTACGCGCCAACGGCTCCTTTGGTGCTGTTGGATGGTGACGATGACACGGTACTGGCGTTTCTGCGCGCCGAGCAGGCTGCAAAAAAGTGCTGCGTGCTGTGTTACGATGAGGAGACCCTAGCCCTTTCGGGCGGCACGCTCATCCCCGTGGGAGCGCGCGAAGATCTTGCCACGCAGGCAAAGCGTCTGTTTGCCGCATTGCGAAAGGCGGACGCAACCGACTCAGAGATCATTTACGCACATCTGCCCCCCATGCAAGGGCTGGGACTTGCGCTGTATAACCGCATGATCCGTGCGGCTGCACATACGGTTTTGAAAATTTAAGTAAGGAATATAGATTTTATGGCAAAAAAGACGACCAAAGACAAAAAAGCGGTTGAAAAAATTGAATATGCGCCCATACGTCCGCAGTTGATCACCGATACCATCGAGAAAAACTACATGCCGTACGTTATGAGTGTCATTATCTCGCGTGCCATTCCCGAGATCGACGGCTTCAAGCCCGCGCACAGAAAGCTGCTCTATACCATGTATAAGATGGGGCTTCTGACGGGCGGTCGAACCAAGAGTACCAACGTCGTGGGTCGTACGCTGACGCTCAACCCGCACGGCGACGCAGCGGTTTACGAAACCATGGTACGACTGACGCGCGGCTACGAGGCACTCCTGCACCCCTTTATTGACTCCAAGGGTTCGTTCGGTAAGCAGTATTCCTCGGACATGAAGTACGCGGCGTCACGTTACACCGAGGTCAAGCTGGACACCTTCTGTAACGAGCTGTTCTCGGGCATTTCCAAGGATGCTGTGGACATGGTGGACAACTACGACGGCACGCTCAAGGAGCCAGTGCTGTTCCCCACCACCTTCCCCAACGTGCTGGTCACGCCCAATATGGGTATCGCGGTTGGTATGGCGTCCAATATCTGCTCTTTCAACTTAGCCGAGATCTGTGACGGTACCATTGCGCTCTTAAAAAAGCCCAATTTGCCGACAGAAAAGCTGATGGAGATCATCAAAGCCCCCGACTTCTCGGGCGGTGGTCAGATCATTTACGACGCAGAGCAATTCAAGAGCATTTACGAGACCGGTCAGGGCTCGTTCCGCATCCGCTCGCGCTACTCTTACGATAAGGTCAACAACTGCATTGATATTCTGCAGATCCCCTACTCCACCACCATCGAGCAGATCATGGACAAGATCGCAGAGCTGGTCAAGTCGGGCAAGGTCAAGGAGATCACCGATTTCCGCGACGAGATCGACCTCTCGGGCTTTAAGCTGACCATTGATATCCGTAAGGGCACAGACCCCGACAAGCTCATGGCGCGTCTTTTCAAGCTCACCCCTTTAGAGGACAGCTTCAAGTGCAACTTCAACGTGCTGATCAACGGCTCTCCCAGACAGCTTGGCATTGCCGAGCTGCTGACAGAATGGATCAAGTTCCGTACCGTTTGCGTGCGCCGCGAGCTGACCTACGAGCTGGGCGAAAAGAAAGCGCAGCTGCACCTTTTGCTGGCTCTTGGTAAGATCCTCTTGGACATCGACAAGGCGATCCGCATCATCCGCCGTACCGAAAAGGAAGAGCAGGTCATTCCCAACTTGATGGAAGGCTTTACCATTGACGAAATCCAGGCGGAATACATTGCCAACATCAAGCTGCGTAACCTCAACAGACAGTATATCCTCAACAAGATCGCCGAAATCGAGGATCTCAAGCGCGAGATCGAGCATCTGGAGGAGTTGCTGGGTGACGAGTTCAAGATCAAGGCGTATATTGCCAACCAGCTCAACGACATTAAGAAAAAGTACGGTCAGCCCAGAAAGACGCAGATCATTCAGGTTGACAACGTACCCGTATTTGAAGAGCCCAAGGTGGAATCCTACCCCGTTTACGTGGTGCTTTCCAAGGAAGGATATCTCAAAAAGATCACCCTGCGTTCCCTGCAGGGTAACGACGAGCAGAAATTCAAGGAGGGCGACAGCCTCTTGACTGCCTTTAACGCGGACAACGCTGACGAGCTGACCTTCTTTACAGACAAGTGCAAGGTATTCAGATGCAAGATCGACGACTTTGAAACCACCAAGGCGTCGCTGCTCGGTGATTTCGTGCCCGCAAAGCTTGGCATGGACGCAGGTGAAAAACCGCTGTACGTTACCACGCAGCAGGGCTATCCCGAGGGCATGAATATGGTATTCATTTTTGAAAACGGCAAGGGTGTACGCGTGCCCGTTTCGGCTTACGAGACCAAGGCGGTGCGCCGCAAGCTGACCAGTGCATACTCCGACGCATCTCCCATCGTTGCCATTTTGGATGACACCGACAAAAAGCCGCGTGACATCATGCTGATCTCGTCGGACAACCGTGCGATCGTGATCAAAACCGCCCTCATTCCCCAAAAGAATACTCGTACCTCCTCGGGTGTCACGCTGATGACGCTTAAGAAGGGTCAGACCGTGACAGCCGTACAGGTTGACGTTGAGGACACCAAGGGATACAAAAAAACCAAGATTCCCGCAACCGGCGTGCCGATCGTGGGCGAGCAACTCAAAATTGATTAATTTTTGAAAGGATATACAATCATGAGCAAGAACAAGAAAAAGAACAACAAGAACGCCCAGGGCGAGGAGGTATCCTTCAAGCTCAGCGGAAAGATGGTCGCAAGAATCATCGCAGGCGCGCTTGCAGCACTGATGGTACTGGGCACTGTCACCATGACCATTATGTACTTCATGGAAAGCTTCCACATGCACTAATATTTGTGAAAGAGGCTGGGTCAACTTGAGTTGACTCAGCCTCTTTTTTGATTATGATTGTCTGTGCACGTACATTCTACTCGGCTGCTCTTCCCCGTCGCTCATGGCATAGCAATAAAACTCCCAGCCGTAACGCTCGTAAAACGAATCGTGATCGGTCAGCAGATACAGCGTGTCGATCCCGTGCGCTTGCATGTCGCGGCAAACAAAATCCAAAAGCGCGCCCGCAATGCCCTGCTTGCGGAAATCGGGCTCAATATACACCGCGCAAACGTTTGGCGTCAGATCGGGGCGGTTGTGAAAATCGTTCTCTATCACGCCAAGACCGCCGATCATGCGCTCACCCGCCATTGCCACGTACCACGCGGGCACTGCGCCGCCACCAAGTGCCTGCGTCATGCTCTCCCTGTATGCGTCAAGCGGCACTCCCCATTTTTGACAAAACCAATTTGCCATGTTCTCTTTCAGATCGGGGCTGTCGATCAGTCGTATGATTTGATAGTCCACTTTCTTCTCCTTTTATTGTCGCAAATCGCGCAAACAGTCCTTTTGCTCTGCGGTAATGCGATAGCTCTCCACCGCCTTTTGTATGGTCTTGCGGTGCACCCATGCGGGTAGTCTGCGCTCTCTCAGATACGGCAGCGCCCGGTCCCACTGCTTTGCAAGCGCGGTGGCAAAATACCACGCGATCATCATATTGACGTAGTATTCTTCGCTTTGCACGCATGCAACGAGCGCAAGATGGTCGGGCAAAAAGTGCTCGTCCAAAAAATACACCATCAGCATCTCAATACCAAATCGCACCGTATAAGGGTGCTCGCTTTGCAGATAGTGACGGATATGCGCCATCGTCTCACTCCTGTCCTTGGTCAAGGCCTTGGGGCGCAGCGAGTCGCATACCGACCAGTTATCCACGTAAGGCAGAAATGCATCCAGCGCGGCAAAGCAAGCCTGCGGGTCGCGCATCTGCGAGATCAGATATGCGTGCAGGTGGTTTTCCTCCAAATACGTATGCGGCAGGTCCTGCATAAACCGCGCTGCCTGCTCCGTGCCCTTGATGCGCTTTGCATACTGATGCAAAAGCGGCAAGCGCACGCCAATCACCGCTTCGCGCGGCAACGTGGGCAAAAGCTTGGCTGCAAAATCACCGTATGCCACCTCTTGCATGGCAAAAAGTTCTCTTTGTACGTCGGTCATGCTCTGCTCTCCTTGTCGCACAGATCTTGATAAATGCGCTCTGCCTTGGCGCAGATAAAGGCTTTTTCCCGCGCGTCGCAGGTATGCAGGCGCGACGTGCGCGGCAAGCCCCACACGTCAAAGACGCGCGGACCGATCCAATAGCCCTTGGGCGGCGTTTCAAACAGCCCGCGCAGAATTGACAGCGACGCGCGGTGCGGCTTCATGAAAATGACCTTCATGGGATATTTGATCAGCGCGTACAGCCATTTTGGGTAATGCGCGGTGATACCCGTGACCGCAATGCCGGGGTGCGTGACGGCAAGCTCCAGCCCCGCCCGCTCTGCCGCCTCGGGAGCTGCAAACATCAAATACCGCTTTGCGTTGCCGTACACCAGCGACGCTTTTTTGCGCGTGCGGAAGTCCACATCATCGGGATCGGTTTTGGAATAGTTGTGCGCAATGCTGCCCACTATGACTACCCTGCCCCCTCCCCCGGCAAGGTGCGGCGCAAGACGGCGCACAAGATAATAGGGTGCGGCAAAATTGATCTGAAACACGTTGTCGTACCCGGACGAGGTGATAAAGCGCGGCACGGCATACGCACCCGCGTTAAGGATCAGCGCGTCAAGAGGCTGCGTTTCAAGTGCTTTTGCGGCATTTTCCACGCTGTGCATGTCGGCAAGATCCATTGGAATGACCAACACGCGCAGATCGGGACGGTCTGCCTTGAGCGCACTTCGGAGCGCCTCTGCCTTGCTTATGTTTCGGTCAAGCAGTATCAACTGCTCCACGCCCAATGCCGCCATATGCGCGCAAATCGCCCCTCCAAGTCCACCCGTTGAGCCCGAGATGGCAACGCTCTTGCCTGCGAGCGACGATGCATGCTTTTTGATCCATGCCCGTGTCGTCATAGCCTCGCCCCCTTTCGTTTCTTTCATTATATCATAAATCCCGATTTTTGCAATATACATGATGGGAAAATCCCCGCCGAAAAAGATTTTTCAAAAAAATTTTATTTTTTTCAAAAAAAGCGGAACTTTTTTGAAAAAAATGCATCTATATAGGTGATGGGGCATTGGAGTGCCGCGAAAATGCATTTCTTGACAAATTTATCTCGGCATGATATAATGAAAAAAACGCACCATGAATTTTCGCGCGCGTGTGTTCAGCAAGAGGGCTTGTCAATTCGGCAGATCAGCCGCTTGACGGGCGTGAGCTTTGGGATTGTGAGAAACGTGTAAAAGGATGCGTGTCACAGGGGACAGTTCTTGGTAATACTTCGTATCACAAAGAACCGTCCCCGGTAACACTGACTTTTCCACTATTCATCACAAACTAACTATTTTCGCGCTGATCTCAAACGCGCAAGTGTTACTGGGGACGGTTCTCCGTGACACCTGCGGTGTTACCGAGAACTGTCCCCTGTGACGCGCGAAACTCGGGCAAACCGAACAACTAAAACCGAGTGCACAGAGAACCGTCCCCTGTGCTCCCCAATGACGCGCGAAACTCGGGCAAACCGAACAACTAAAACCGAGTGCACAGAGAACCGTCCCCTGTGTTCACTTCGTATCACTAAGAACCGTCCCCTGTGTTCTTTCGTATACAATCAAAAGCAAAGGAGTAAGAATTAAATGAGTCCACACAAAAAAGTATTTCTCATAGTTGCCGCCATTGTATGTATCTTTTTAGTTTGCTTCTCCATTCTGATCGGAGGAGCTGTTTGGGTATATCAAGCGGTGAAAAACGCTTTTGACATTGAAGAGATTGTATTAAATGATTTAGCAGGTGCCGAGCAAAACGCTAACATTGCGATTATTGGAGATGAAAAAATTTATTTTCACAATAAGACTGTTAGCATACAAGATATTCCAATGGAAAACGCTGATTTTGTCTATGTGGACGCTTCGAATATTTATTACTACGTAGTAAATTCTCAAACATCTACGGTAATGCTTTACCGTACTGATCACTCATTCTCTGAACATGAACAAATCTTTCAATCGCAATACAATGACAATGCGCATAATTTTTTTGTAAAAGCCCCTGGATTTATTTGCTTTGAAAGCACATCTGAGCTGTACACTTGTTATGATTCCAACACACATGATCTGTATTTTGATTTGGAATCAACCGAGGTAGATGCAATCGCAGCGAGTTATTCAAAATCTCCAATAAAGGTTACCGCAGAGTCCGTGACCTTGACTGCCAACGACAATAGCACCGTAGTCATCACCACTGAACAGTTGAAACAAGTGCTGATGACACAGATTAGCATCGATCCTGACAACTTGGGCATCTTGCAAGCGCATGTCAAGAATAATAACCTGTACATTATGTGTAGAACTACCATCTTTTCTGTAATTACCTTCTACAAATATGATCTAAATACAGGCGAGTTGTCTTTGTGCGGTTGGCGTAAGGTAGTTGACCATGAAGGAATCAAAATGTTCATTTTAAATGGCAATTGATGTAACAGAACCCTTTGACGGTTAGCGTGCAAGCCAGCCCCCGTGACGCGCGAAACTCGGGCAAAACAAACAACTAAAACCGAGTGCACAGAGAACCGTCCCCTGTGTTCTTGAGCCAATAGGAGGTTAATTATGAAATTTTTCAAAAGCTTATTGATAGCATTAGTAATTCTACTTGCTCTATTATTGTCCGCCTGCTCTGCCCCATCTGTCCAAAGGCATGTGGGAGTTTATAAAGGCGATTTTGCAGAAGGCACAACCATTACGGTGATTTCAGGAGCGCCCCACAATGAAGGCTGGTATTCCGAAGTGAAAATATCACATCCCAATGGCACAGAACAGCAGTGTTTGATGGAGTGGGGGGAAGGATCTTTCCGTGTATACAAGTGGAGAGCTATTATTGATTTGGATTATCAGGAACTATTATATTCCGGGAATTATAGGTATCAAGGTCCATCATTCGACACACTCATAATGGATTTTGACGAATACGGAACCTACAATTTAGCCAAAACAAATCAAGATCCATCAGAGGACACCTTTGATGCAATATCTCCCGATGCAAAGTTTTATGATAATCCTAAAGCGTTCAAGCACACAGTAACCCAAATTGAGGAACTTAAGCAAACAGTCGCATCGCAATCGCTTTCATATGCACAGTTTTCTGAAAAGTTTGTGGTGCAAGATATGGTTGAAGACGGAACATATTACGTAGTTCGTCTGACAGATGAACAAAACGGGTATACCTATGTCTTTGTTGATAAAGAATCCTTAATCATTACCGATATTTCAGACAATTAAGTGCACAGAGAACCGTCCCCTGTGTTCTTTCCACATGTTAAGGAGGAACAACGATGACAATAGTAAACATAATTTTGTTTGTATTAACTCTAGTGGACACAATTCTGTATTTTTTGTTCAGAAACACTATGAGCAGTTCTCATCTGATTCTTTTCGATTGCTCTTTCATAGTGTTAATAATAGCAAATATTGTCACCTCTCTCATACAAATACGCCGTCGAAAAAAATAATATAGCAGAGTCAGTATATCAGAGTGTAACAGGGGATGTAACAGGGGATGGTTCTCTGTTACATCCATTCCCGCCCCGCCGCTACGGCGGCGGGGGCGGACAAGCTGATGCTGTTCCCTGCTTATTTGCCCAATCATAACAAATCTATACACACCCAGCCCCGAGGCGAGCATCCGCTCGCCCGTTTTTTTCTGAAATAAAGGTAAAATGCACAAAATATTTTCCCAAAAACTATTGACAAATCACAAAAGGTATGGTATACTCTGTAAAGTGTTTTGCTTTACACACGTTTTGACGGGATGGAGTATATCATGTTTGAAAAGAATTTGAATATTGCATACCTGCTTGACTTTTACGGCGAGGTACTGCCCGAGAGAAAGCGCACCGTGATGGAATACTACTATCAGGATGACCTTTCCCTTGCCGAAATTGCCGAGGAGATCGGTATTTCCAGGCAGGGTGTACGCGACATGATCAAGAAAAGCGAGGAAGAGCTGTTCTTCTACGAGGAAAAATTGCACCTTGCCGAGCGTTTTTCCCAAGCAAAACAGCATGCGGACAGAGCCCTTGCCCTTTGCAAGGAGCAAAATGCCTCCCCCGAGCTGGTGGAAAGCATTGAGCGGCTGCTGGAGCACATGCAATAACACACGGAGGTATCACAATGTTTGAAAGCTTAGGCGATAAGCTGAGCAATGCCTTCAAGAAATTCAAAAACAAGGGAAAATTGACCGAAGCCGACGTCAAGGCGGGCATGCGTGAGGTAAAGCTTGCGCTGCTGGAAGCCGACGTGAACTTCAAGGTGGTCAAAGCCTTTATCAATACCGTATCCGAGCGTGCCGTGGGTACAGAGGTCATGGAATCCCTCAACCCCGGTCAGCAGATCGTCAAGATCGTCAACGAGGAGCTGACGGCTCTGATGGGCGGCTCGCAAGCCAAGCTCACCATTGCTCCCAAGCCTCCCACGGTCATCATGATGGTCGGTCTGCAGGGTGCGGGTAAAACAACCCATGCAGGTAAGCTTGCGCTGATGTACAAAAAGCAAGGCAAGCGTCCCCTTCTGGTCGCGTGTGACGTCTACCGTCCCGCAGCGATCAAGCAGCTGGAGGTCGTTGGTGCGCAGATCGACGTGCCGGTATTCCAGATGGGTGATAAGGAATCCCCTGTTACGATTGCCAAGGAAGGTATCAAGCTCGCAATGCAAAAGGGCTACGACATGGTGTTTGTGGACACCGCGGGCCGCTTGCAGATCGATGAAAAACTCATGGAGGAGCTGCAGAATATCAAGGCTGCGGTCAATCCTGCGGAGATCCTTTTGACGGTTGACGCTATGATCGGTCAGGAATCGGTCAACGTGGCGGACACCTTCAATAAGCTTCTCGATATCACGGGCGTCATTCTCACCAAGCTGGACGGCGACACCAGAGGCGGTGCGGCACTTTCGATCCGCTACGTCACGGGCAAGCCCATCAAGTTTATTGGTATCGGCGAGAAGATGGATGCCATTGAGCCCTTCTACCCCGACAGAATGGCAAGCCGTATTCTCGGCATGGGCGACGTGCTGACCCTGATTGAAAAGGCACAGCAGCAGTTCGATGAGAAAAAGGCTTTGGAAATGGAACAAAAGCTGCGCTCGCAGACCTTCACCTTAGACGACTACCTCGAGCAATTTGATCAGCTCAAGAACATGGGCGACCTCAATCAGCTCGCGGGCATGATCCCCGGCATGAAGCCCGGTCAGCTCAAGGACGCCAAGGTGGACGAAAAGCTGCTGGCAAGACAAGAGGCGATCATCCTCTCCATGACCAAGAAGGAGCGCGCAAAGCCCGAGCTGCTTAACGCCTCCCGCAAGATCCGCATTGCCAAGGGCAGCGGCACCACAGTCGAGGACGTTAACCGCCTGCTCAAGCAGTTTGAGCAGATCCGCAAGCTCATGAAGCAGTTCAGCGATATGGGCAAAACAAAAAAGGGCAGAAAGGCCCTGGGTAAGATGAACATTCCGTTCTAAATCAATCGGAATTCATAAATAAAAAAATATATATTTAATTTTTGGAGGATTTTACCATGGTAAAGATCAGACTGAGAAGAATGGGCGCTAAGAAGGCTCCCTTCTACCGCGTAGTTGTTTCCGATAGCCGCAGCCCCAGAGATGGCCGCTTCATCGAGGAGATCGGTTACTACAACCCCATGACTGCTCCCGAGGAGATCAAGATCGACGCTGAGAAGGCTCAGAAGTGGATCGCTAACGGCGCACAGCCCACCGAAACCGTAAAGGTTCTGCTCAAGAAGACCGGTATCACCGAGTAATCAAGGGCGAGGTTAAGCATGACGGATTTGAAGACCACCTTGCGTGACATTGCAGCCGCCATCGTGGACCACCCCGATGACGTAAACGTCGTCAGCGAGGAAACTGAGACAACCATTACCCTGACCTTGAGTGTACACCCCGACGATATGGGCATGGTCATCGGCAGACAGGGTCGCATTGCAAAGGCGATCCGCACCGTGATCAAGGCTGCATCCGCGGGCATTGACAAGAGAGTCAACGTAGACATCAGATGATGAAAAAAGGAGCGCGTCGCGCTCCTTTTTTCATTAGTATAATTTGCTCTTCAAGCAAGTGAAATACGCATACCACGAGTGTCATCCTGAGCGAAGTATGAAAGCCCGACGGCATTGCATAGTTGCACAAATATTTTTATTCGGGATTTCATACGGAGTCGAAGTTTTGCATAGCGCAACAACGTGGAGCGGAGCAAAACCGCGAGGCGTGATACCGGAGGCTGTCCCCGGTGTCACGCTGAAGCGGGATCTCCGAACGGTTTATGACACGTTTGCTTAGCCAAAGTAACTTCATGTAGGCGGTGTGTCAGAAATTGTTCGGGGATCCCTTCCTCGTCCGTGCTTTGCACGACCTCGTCGGTTTTGCTCCGTTTCATTTCGCAGCTCGCTGCGAAATATCCACTTTGCAAAACTTCGACTACGCTCGATTTCGCCTCTGCAAGGCGAAATATTCGCTCCGCTCAGGATGACACTCGAGGGTCAGTTTCACACCGTAGGCGCATTTCACATTTACAAAGCAAATATTTCACTTTCCCGTAGGGAAATTTTCACTGAAAAAGGGCGCATCGCGCCCTTTTTTACATATCTCTTCTTCCCTCTAAAGCCTGCATGAGCGTGTACTCATCGGCATAGTTGAGGTCTGCGCCCACGGGAATACCGTAAGCAAGACGCGTGACCTTAATACCAAGCGGCTTGATCAGGTGCGCGAGGTACATCGCGGTTGCATTTCCCTCAATGTCCGCATTGGTGGCAAGGATGATCTCCTTGACCGTGTCGTCCTCCAATCTTGTCAACAGCTCCTTGATCTTGAGCTGCTCGGGCGTGACGCGGTTCATGGGAGAAATGACGCCGTGCAGCACGTGATAGGTGCCGCGGAAGTCCTTGACCTTCTCCATTGCCATGACCGCCTTAACGTCGGTCACCACGCAAACGATGCTCTGGTCACGGTAAAGGTCGGAGCAGATGGGACAGATGTCGCGGTCGGTCAGATTCTGACATACCGGGCACAGGTGAATTGACTGCTTTGCCTCAATGATGGCTTTTGCAAACTCCTCTGCCTCTGCATCCTCCATTTCCAGCACCGCAAACGCCATGCGCGTAGCCGATTTGCGTCCCACGCCCTCAAGGCGCGCAAACTGCTCTTCCAGCTTGCGCAGTGCTACCATGTATTCTGCCATATCAGAACATGCCGGGCAGACCCATGCTGCCGGTGATCTTTTCCATTTCAGCTGCGTTGGTGGTCTCCACGCGCTTGATTGCCTCGTTGACACCTGCGACGAGAAGGTCGGTCAGGGTCTCTACGTCATCGGGATCCACGATCTCGGGGTCAAGGTCGATCGAAAGGATCTCCTTTTTGCCGTTGATCTTGACGGTCACAACGCCGCCGCCCGCGTTGATCTCATACTCGCGTGCGTCCAGCTCTTCCTGCTTTGCCGCCATATCCTCCTGCATTTTCTGTGCCTGGCGGATCATGGACTGCATGTTCTGCGGTCCGCCGCCCATACCCTTGGGAATGTTTGCTCTCATGTTTATATCTCCTTAAATTTTATTTTCAATTATCTTGTGCGTTTTCCAGTATCTCGTCGATGACCGAATTCTGTGCTCCGCTCTTCCCTTCGCACTCAAAAAGCACCTGCTTTTGCGTGACGTTTGCGTTCAAAAGGCTTGACAGAATGCTGCAAAGCGTGGGCACGGCGTTATAGCTCTGCGCCATCTGAATATCAAAATCCGACGCGAATTTGAGTACCACGTTTGACTCCTCATCCGAGTACGCCTTTGCCGCATAGTAAAAGCCTGCCGCCAAGGGGTTCGCCTTGGTCATTTTGTCAAGCACCTGTGCCCATACGCGCAAGGGGCGCAGCGTGCGTCTCTCTCCCGTGGGCTCGGACTTTTTGAGCTTGGGGATGCGGGGGGCGGTGGGTGCGGGCGGTGCGGTCGATTCATGAATCGACCCTACGGGGGTGGATTGTGCGGGTGACGCGGTCTGCACGGGCGATTCGCTTTTCGGCTCTGCAGACGGGCGATCACTGATCGCCCCTACGGGGATGGATGCAGGAACTGCCACGGCAACCTGCCCGAATGCAATTTTATCTTCCAATGCGGCAATGCGCGCAAGCAGCGCCTCGGGAGAGGTCTGGAGCTCGGGATCGCACATGCGCACGAGTGTACTTTCTGCCACGATGCGCTTGATAGCGTTTGCTCTCTGCATGGACAAGAGTGCCTGCTCAAGCAGCGTGCAATGATACAGCAGCGTGGACGATTTGAAGGGCTTTGCCACCTCTTGCATGGCGGCAAGCTCGCTGTCGGTCAAGTCAAGGTACGCAGCCGCGTCCTTGGCGGTACGCAGTACCAGCATTTCGCGGTACAAACCGATCAGATCCTGCCAGAAGATGGCAATATCCTTGGAGGATTGCACCACCGCGTCGATCATGGCAAACAACTTATCATAATCACGCGCCGCAATGGCACGCACCGTTTCCATCATGCTGTCTCTGCCGGTCGAGCCTGCGGTCTCATTGACGGTCTGCACGCTGATATGTGCCCCCGTACCCGCGCAAAGCTCAAGTAGGCTGATGGCGTCACGCATACCGCCCTGCGCCATTCTGCCCAGCAGCACAGCCGCCTCGCGGTCAAGCGAGATGCCCTCTTCTCCCGCGATATAGCAAAGTCGGTCGGCAAGCACGGGCGTGGCAATTCTGCGGAAATCATAGCGTTGGCAACGGGAAATGATGGTGGCGGGCAGCTTTTGCAGCTCGGTGGTCGCGAGGATAAACACCACGTATTCGGGCGGCTCCTCCAGCGTTTTGAGCAGCGCGTTGAATGCGCTTGCCGAGAGCATGTGCACCTCGTCGATGATGTACACGCGCTTTTTGAGCGCGTTGGGCGGGTAGACCACCTCATCGCGGATATCGCGGATGTTATCTACGCCGTTGTTGGAGGCTGCGTCCATTTCAAGCACGTCTGTCGCACTTCCCGCTTCGATCGAGCGGCAAGCGTCACAAACCAAGCAAGGCGAGCCGTTTTGTGGGTTCTCGCAGTTGACCGCCTTGGCAAGGATCTTTGCGCAGGTGGTCTTACCCGTTCCGCGCGAGCCGCAGAACAAATAAGCATGCGAAAGGCCGCCCGTTTTGGTCTGATACTGCAGTATAGACGTCACGTGCTCCTGACCGCAAACGTCCTCAAAACGCTGCGGACGCCATTTTCTGTACAAAGCCTGATGCATAATTCTCTCCATGCCGCCATGGCGGCTCCATATCATTTTACTTAAACAAATACAGCACCTTGCTGCAAAACAAGACCATACACCTCAAAATCGAATGTCGCCCCTACGCGATCTTCGTACCTCCTGCTCAAAACAGGCAACCTCACGGCACACCGAGGTAACCGCTTAATGCTGCTTGGTTCCCCACCTGACATGGTTCACAGCCCTCGATTGCGTAAGACCCGCTTCTCAACACAGCAGATACGACTCTTGTATTCGTAAAGGTTCGATCCTCAAACGAGGGATCCACCCCTGCTGTAGCGGATTTCAGGTACAGGGCTCCGCTAATTCCCCGGCTGGTATGGCCTTATTTCACAGCATGGTGCTGCAACTTTGATATTATAACACAAAGGCGCAAAAAAAGCAAGTGTTTTTACGAATTTTTCACAATTAGATTTATCCCGTATACATTCTCAAAATTTTCACAACTCGCCCGACACGCCTCGCGCTTTTCTCCCACCGCGCTTGCAGTATGATATAGATATCTCAAAAAAGAAAGGAGACCACAACATGAGATACATCAAAGTTCTTCCCTTTGCGCTTGCCTGCCTGCTGATTTTCAGCTTTTGCACGGCATGCAGTGACAAGCAGACTGATAACACGGTGCAAAACGAGCAAAGCACGGGTGCCCCGCAGACCAACCAAAGCGTGAGCGACGACGTCTACCGTGAGCAGCTTGCGTACTACGAAAAAATGGTGAACGACCTGCAAAACGAGATCCTCGTGCTCAAGCAGCAGCATTACGTGGACACCTTTGCCTACAAGCAGACCATTGCACAGCTCGAAGCGCAGCTCGGTGCGCTTGACACAGACGTTTCAGCCAAGCCCGAGCAGCCCACCGATAGCCCCGAGCCGACACCGCCCGCTGCCGCGTTTACATACGAGATCAAAAACGGCACGGCAACGCTGACCGCTTACACAGGAGAAGAAACCGAGGTGACCGTGCCGACAGAGATCGACGGTTACGCAATCACCGCTCTTGGCGACAATCTGTTCAAGGACACGGACGTGACCAGCGTGACGCTGCCCGCAAGCGTGACAAGCATCGGATGGTTTGCGTTTTACGGTTGCGGCTCGCTGCAAACGGTCACGATGGGTGACGCAGTCACCGCCATCGGCTATGCCGCCTTTGACGGCTGCCCCAAATCCTTGACCATATGCGGCGCAGCGGGATCGTATGCGGAAAAGTATGCCATGAGTTACGGGCTGCAGTTCAAGGTGCAATAGCACCTTGAACAGTTATGATTGCCCTTTGGGCAAGTGATGGTCGCTCTATAGGCGAGTGATGGTGCGCTTCGCGCAGTGATGGTGTGCCTGCGGCACAGTTGTCGTTACAAAGGCAATCATGCCATCACTTGGCATAGCCATCCATCACTTGGCATAGCCATCCATCACTTGGCGCAGCCATCCATCACTTGGCATAGCCATCCATCACTTGGCATAGCCATCCATCACTTGGCGCAGCCATCCATCACTTGGCATAGCCATCCATCACTTGGCGCAGCCATCCATCACTTGGCGCAGCCATCCATCACTTGGCATAGCCATCCATCACTTGGCATAGCCATCCATCACTTGGCATAGCCATCCATCACTTGGCATAGCCATCCATCACTTGGCATAGCCATCCATCACGCAAAAAGCCTGCCTTCCCGGCAGGCTTTTTGCTTACAGATCCACGCGGTTGCGCGTCTCTCCCTTTTGGAAAGCGTCAATGTTCTTGCAGATCTCGTCAAGGCAGCGGGCACGCGCTTCTGCGGACGCCCACGCCATGTGGGGTGTCAGGCAGACGTTTGGCGCATCCTTGACGGCAAAGAACGGGTGCTCGACGGGAAAAGGCTCTGTGCTGAACACGTCACAGCCCAAACCCGAAATCCTGCCGTCGGTCACGGCAACCGCAATCTCGGCTTCATCCCACACAGCACCGCGCGCTACGTTGATGACGATGGGCTTTCTCTCCATCATACCGATCTGCTCCTTGCCGATCATGCCGCGGCTCTCTTGATTGAGCGGCGTATGCAGCGAAATGATATCCGAGTCTTTAAGCAGCGTTTCAAGATCGACACACTCGTCGCTGTCGGGGTTTCTCTTGTACGCAAGCACTTTGCAGCCAAAGGCTTTTGCGATCTCGCCTACCTTTTTGCCGATATTGCCGTATCCCACAATGCCCCAGGTCTTACCGCAAAGCTCATGGTACACGGGCACAAGCAGATTGGGACTTGTTTGACGCGAATACCAGCCGCTTGCGGTTGCTGCCGTATAAGTAGGCAGGTGCGAGCAAAGCTGCAGCGCCATGGCAACCGTCAGCTGCGCCACGCTCTCGGTGGAATAGCCCACCACGTTACACACCGCAATGCCCCTCTCGCGGCAGTACGCCACGTCAATGTTGTCGTATCCCGTAGCAAAAATGCAGATCAGCTTGAGAGCGTCGGCATGCGCGAGCACCTCGGCTGACAGCTTGACCTTATTGATCAGCGCGATCTCGCAGCCCGCCAGTCGTAACTTTACCTCGTCGGGCGTGCTTGCATCGTAAACGGTGACGCTGCCGTATGCCAAAAGCGCGTTATATTCCAGATCCATGCCAATGCTGGCGCGGTCAAATACAGTAATATTCATGTTCTTTCTCCTATGTTTTTCATATCTACAGTATAGCAAATCGTGCCTTATTTGTCAAGACGCAAACATTTTTTAAAATTTTCACACTTTTTCACTAAAGCAGGTACACATATTCATAAAAACGTCACATTTTTATTATATAATTAGTATGTATTTTTATGTTTACGAGGATTACGTATCATGCTTCAACTCAAGAATATTGTCAAAACCTATACGGTTGGCGATAACGTGGTCAACGCGCTGGGCGGCATTTCGCTGAATTTCCGCAACAGCGAGTTTGTGTCTATCCTTGGTCCCTCGGGCTGCGGTAAGACCACCACGCTCAATATCATAGGCGGTCTTGACCGCTACACCTCGGGCGACTTGCTGATCAACGGCAAGTCCACCACCATGTATAAGGATCGCGATTGGGACACCTACAGAAATCACTCGATCGGCTTTGTATTCCAAAGCTATAACCTCATTCCTCACCAGAGCGTGCTCTCCAACGTTGAGCTTGCGCTGACCGTTTCGGGCGTACCCAAGGCGGAGCGCAGACGCAGAGCCAAGGAAGCTTTAGAAAAGGTGGGACTTGGCGATCAGCTGGGCAAGCGTCCCTCGCAGATGTCCGGCGGTCAGATGCAGCGCGTATCTATTGCAAGAGCACTTGTCAATGACCCCGATATCCTGCTGGCAGACGAGCCCACGGGTGCGCTTGATACGGTTACCAGCGTGCAGATCATGGAGCTGCTCAAGGAGATCTCCAAGGATAAGCTGGTCATTATGGTCACGCATAACCCCGAGCTTGCCGAGCAGTATTCCACGCGTATCGTCAATCTGCGCGACGGTCACGTCATCGGTGACTCCGATCCCTACGAGCCCGATGAAAACGAGGTCAACGCTGCACGTGTTGCTCCCCCCAAGGTTGCCAAGGGCAAGGCGAAAATGTCCACCAAGACGGCGTTCTCGCTCTCGCTTAACAACCTCATGACCAAAAAGGCGCGTACCTTCCTTACCTCCTTTGCGGGCAGTATCGGTATCATCGGTATTGCGCTCATCCTCTCGCTCTCGACAGGTATCAATCTCTTTATTGACCAAGTGCAGGAGGATACGCTCTCTACCTACCCCATCACCATCTACAAGACCGAGCAGGACTATTCCGCACTCATGGGTGCGATGCAGCAGACCCAGCAGGACGTGGAGGGTCGAGAGCCCGACGATCACACCGTCTTCATCGACGATTCGCTGGATCAGATGATGTCCGCCACCACCTCGACCGTGGAAAACAACCTCCCTGCATTCAAGGAATTTTTGGACGAGCACGCAGAGGAGCTGAAAGACTACGTGCTGGATATCCGCTACACCTACAATTACACGCTCAAGGTCTACTCCGAGGATGGCAAGACGCAGGTAAATCCCACCACCATCTTTGAGAATATGGGCCCCGCATTCTCCGATCTTTCGGATATGATGGGCGCACTTGGCAGCATGGGCGGCGGCTTTAACACCTTTGAGCAGATGATCGACAACCAAGATCTGATCCAAACGCAGTACGAGCTGGTTGGCAAAGACAGCGAATGGGCAGACGATCCCACCGAGATCATGCTGGTGCTGGATAAGAACAACGCCGTCAGTAACATGGTGCTGTATATGCTGGGCATCAAGGATCAGTCCGAGATCCCCGATATGCTGATCAAGATCTTTACCGATCCCGATTACAAGATTCCCGAAACCGCTCCCATGGACGTAGACGATTTTATCGGCATGACCTTCCTGGTCGTTCCCGACAGCGCATACTACTACGAATCCGAGGAGACCTTCACCGTTGACGGTAAGGTGCACCACATCTGGAAGGACGTGCGTAACGATCCCGACTACGATGCGGAAAAGTTCGTCAAGCAAAACGGCATAGAGATCACCATTTCGGGTGTCATTCGCCCCTCCAAGGATGCAATGGCAGCATCCATCTCCTCTCCCATCGCATATAATACCTCTCTGCAGACCTATATGCAGGAGATCATTCGTGACAGCGACGTCGTACGCGCGCAGGAAAAACTGCCCGACTACGATATCACGACCGGCAAGGAATTTGATAAGGGTCAGTACCTTGGTCTTTCCGCAAAGGATAAGGCTGACCTGTTTGACGACTTCATCAAGAATAACGATGAGGTCATGATTCAGATCATGGTGGATTATATCAAGGCTGCAGAGCAAAAGCCCGAGCAGGATTCCGAAATCGCGCAGATGAGCAAGGATGACAAGATCAACTTCATCATGCAAAATATGGATTCCATGGTGGATACCAATCCCGACGTCTACAAATCGATCATCATCGGTATGACCAAGCTGGCATTGGGCAGCAGCTACAACGACATGATCGCAGGCATGCTGGAGGGCATGAGCGCCGCAGAGCTTAAGGCTACAATGGAAAATTCGGGCGGCTCCGCTACCGAGAACGAAAAATCGCTGCGCGGATACCTGCAAAGCCTGACCGAAGACGAGCTGACCTTGACCGTAACCAAGATCAAGGGTGGTAGCGCAGGCAGCGACGACATTCGCGACCGCTATACCGACGAGCAGCTGGTGGAAGCATTTAAGCAGAGCTACGACGATTACAGCGATCAGCAAAAAGCAATCTTGTACGATGAGTATATGCCCAATCAGCTCTCTCCCAACAGCACCGATAAGGTCATGGCTATGTTCGGCTGGTATCTGGATGAAAATCCCGCATCGATCAGCATTTACTCCAAGGACTTTGCTGCCAAGGACTACATTGCAGCAATGATCGATCAGTATAACAAAGACTGTGAGGACGGCGGTCGCGAAGAGGATGCAATTCATTACACCGACCTGATTGGTCTGATGATGTCCTCGATTACCATTATCATTGACGTTATCTCCTACGTGCTGATCGCATTCGTTTCGATCTCGCTGGTGGTATCCTCGATCATGATCGGTATCATCACCTATATCTCGGTGCTTGAGCGTACCAAGGAGATCGGTATTCTGCGTTCGATCGGCGCATCCAAGAGCGATATTTCCAAGGTATTCAACGCTGAGACCGCCATTGTGGGCTTTATTGCGGGTATGATCGGCATCACGGTCACCATTCTGCTCAACTTCCCGATCAGCTGGATCGTGCAGGCTCTGGCAGATATGCCCGGTATCAATGCCGTGCTGCCTTGGTGGGGCGGCGTTGGACTCGTTGCAATCAGCATGGCGCTGACACTGATTGCAGGTCTCTTCCCTGCTTGGCTTGCATCCAAGAAAGATCCCGTAGAAGCACTCAGAACCGAATAAAAGCAAAGAAATATTTACCAATCAAGGCAGGATTTGTCAAAAATCCTGCCTTTTTTGTATATCCTGTCTGCGCTGACAGACCTTGTGTGTTGACGGAGCGATATCGGCATGTTAGAATATGCACGTGGCAAGCAAAGCCGCGAAAACACACAAGGAGAACGTACGTATGAACACCAGAATGATCGTGAAAATATTTCTTCCTATCGTGGGAGCACTTGCGCTGATCGCCGTTATCGTGGCTTGTGCAGCAGCAGGTAACGGCCAAGGTAACGGCACCGAGGACACCTCGACGCAAGAAACTACCACAGCAGAAGTAACCACAACACCCGAAAGCACCACTCCCGAGCAGACGACTCCCGAGGCTACCACCCCCGAAGAAACCACGCCCGAGGCAACTACACCCGAAGCAACTACGCCCGAGCAGACCACCCAACCCGACAGTTCGGGCGAAGAGACGACCACCGCACAGCCTCCCGCTTCCGAACAGGACAGCAGTGAGGCTACCGAAGGTGAGCAGTCCTCTACCGATGCAGAACAAGACGGCAGCGACACAGCCGAAGGTGAGCAATCCTCTTCCGCGGGCGAGCAGACACCCGACAGTGAACAAACGCCCGAGGGTGATGCACAATAAAGAAAAGCAAGACCGACGGAAACGTCGGTCTTGTTTGCTCTTCTCGATATTTTCAAGATTTTTTCAAAATAAATCGCAAAAAGGGCTTGCATTTTCAAAAAAGATGTGCTATAATATCAAGGTCGCTGGTGTGGCTCAGTGGTAGAGCAGCTGATTCGTAATCAGCAGGTCGCGGGTTCAAATCCCGCCACCAGCTCCAAAAAAGAGGATATGGTCTTTCGACCATATCCTCTTTTTTCGATCTGCTGCACCGATTTAGAACCCCGCATGCAATCGCGCAGCGATTTCATGCCTATTTGCGCCGGTTACCCATATAATTTATAATGCCCGTTGGCGCAAATATGGGTTCGTAAATCCCGCCACCAGCCGTTGGTTTACTTCGTCACGCATGATTTGAACCCCACCAAACAGACCGTCGAGGACGTCGGTCACTACAAACAATATTTCGCGGCGGCAGCAAGCCACCGCCCTACCGTGCCCCAACTGAAAAAATGCACAATCCCCTCAAATCAATTGACATTTCTGCCAATCTGTGTTATACTGTATAAAATGAAACGCCCCGAAAGTGAAGGAAATATATGAATCTTTGTGACGTAAGAACCATCAAGCAGATCATGGGCATGTACGGTCTGCATTTCAAAAAGGAATTCGGACAGAATTTTCTGACCGAGAATTTTGTCGTTGAGGATATTGCCGACAACTGCTGTGACGACAGAAACGCCACCATTCTGGAGATCGGCCCCGGTCTTGGCACGCTGACGCGCGAGCTTGCCGCAAGATACAAAAAGGTGATCTGCCTGGAGATCGACACCGGCATGATCCCCGTGCTGCAGTATACGCTTGCCGATTTTGATAACGTGACCGTCTATAATCAGGACGTCATGCAGGCTGACCTTGACGAGCTGCTTGCAGATGCGTTTGCCTCGGGCACGGTTGCCGTTTGCGCAAATCTGCCCTACTACATCACCACACCCATTATGATGAAGCTGCTGGAATCGGGACTTCCCTTTACCGATATCACGGTCATGATCCAAGCCGAGGTAGCAGACCGCCTTTGCGCCAAGGCAGGCAGTAAGGATTACGGTGCGATCACCGCCGTGCTTGCCTACTACGGCACCACGCAAAAGCTTTTCAAGGTCAAGGCAGGCTGCTTTATGCCCGCGCCCAAGGTGGACTCCACCGTCATCCGCACAAGATTGTACAAGGAAAAGCCCTATAATCCCAAGGATACCGCGCTCTTGTTCCGCACCATCAAGGCTGCCTTTGAGCAACGCCGCAAGACCCTGCCCAACGCGCTTGCTTCGGGCTTTGGCGAGCTTGACAAGCAGACGCTGACCGACGTCATCGTGTCCTGCGGTCACAGCGCAGACGTGCGCGGCGAACGCCTTTCCATCGAGGATTTCGTGGCACTCTCCGACGCGATCTACGATAAGATTCACGAATAAAAACAGGGAGTATGGGGCTGCGGAAATAACGGGAAAATAGCAGGAATTTGTTCGATTTTGAGCAGATTCCTGCTCTTTTATGCAATGTAGCAAATTTTGTTGCCGCATTTGCGTCATAAATCCATTCTATTCGCGCTCTCCCCCCTGCGCTTGGAACAAGCCTGCGCCAGCCTTCCCCCCTCCCGGAGGGGGGCTTTGATGGTAGCATCTCGCTTTTTTAAACCGAAACGCAACTGACAACGGTAACTTGATTAACCGAAATCTGTGTGAAAATCGATATTTCAGCGGTTAACTTGAAAACGAATGAGCATGCCACCGATATAGCCCCCCTCCGGGAGGGGGGAAGGCTGGCGCAGGCTTGTTCCAAGCGCAGGGGGGAGAGTGCGAATAGAATGGATTTATGACGCAAATGCGGCAACGAAATTTGCTACATTGCATAAAAAAGCAGGAAGCTGCTCAAAATCGAACAAATTCCTGCTATGATTCCGTTATTTACGCAGCCCCATCGGAGAAAAGTTTGGATCAAACTTTTTCAAAAAGTGTGGTGATTGCAGCCCCTTTCGTTAGTATACGCAGGCAAGGGCGTCGAGGCGCCGCCCCCTACCGACAGGTGTATTACGCCTCTGTTTTGTTTGGTGTCGGAATAAACCAATGCCATAACTTATTTTCCCCCAACCTCTTGATTTGGCGGGCGTTTTGTGCTATGATTATCTTATGAAACGAAAAGGACGGTGCGGTTTATGGAAAGCATCAGAGAATTATATAAGGCGGGCAGAGGTCCCTCCAGCTCGCATACCATGGGACCCTTCAAGGCGGCAAAGCAGTTTGCGGCAAAATATCCCGATGCCGACGCGTTCCGCGTGGTGCTGTATGGCTCGCTTGCGCTGACGGGCAAGGGACACATGACCGACGCGGTCATCTTGGAGGCTTTGGGCGAGGACAAGACCGAAATGATCTTTGATAAGACCAGCCCCACACCCGTGCACCCTAACACCGTGGATTTTGCGGCCTTTGCGGGCGGTGAGCAGATCGGTGCGGCACGCGTATACAGCGTGGGCGGCGGCAGTATTCTGTATGACGGTCAAGGGCCGCTTGAAACCAAGTCCATCTATCCGCATAAGACCTTTACCGAGATCGCGGAGTATTGCACCGCGCACGATATGCGCCTGCCCGATTACGTGGAAATGGTAGAAGGACCCGAGATCTGGGATTACCTGTCCGATATGTGGCTGACTATGGAGGATTGCATTGGTCGCGGACTGCGCACCAAGGGTGAGCTGGGCGGCGGCTTGCACGTGACACGCAAGGCGCATTACCTGTACAATCAGCGTCATATCGACGAGTCGGCACAAACGCGCGAGAACAGACTTGTCTGTGCGTATGCCTTTGCAGTTGGTGAGGAGAACGCAAGCGGCGGCGAGATCGTGACTGCGCCCACCTGCGGTGCGTGCGGTGTTGTGCCCTCGGTACTCAAGTATATGCAGGAGCAAAAGGGCTTTTCGGATGAGCAGATCTTCCGCGCGCTGGCTACCGGCGGCTTGATCGGCAATATCATTAAGACAAACGCGTCGATCAGCGGCGCGGAGTGCGGCTGCCAGGCAGAGATCGGCAGCGCGTGCTCCATGGCGGCAGCTGCCTTGGCAGAGCTGTTCGGCATGGGACTTGAGCAGATCGAGTACGCAGCAGAGGTGGCAATGGAGCATCACCTTGGCTTGACGTGTGACCCCATTAACGGACTTGTGCAGATCCCCTGCATCGAGCGAAACGCCGTGGCGGCAATGCGCGCCATCAATGCGCTCTCGCTTGCAAACTTTTTGACCAGCATGAGCAAGATCCCGTTTGACACCGTGGTCAAGACCATGTACGAGACCGGCATTCACTTAAAGAGCGAATACCGCGAGACCAGCGAGGGCGGTCTTGCTAAGCATTACGTCAATCGATAATTTTTACATAAAAAATGCGTTTTCGCGCATACTGTCCGTACAAGTATGAATTTTTGGAGGACGGTATGCAAAGCACGATCAATCAGAGTGCGCGCAAGGGAACGACCGGTGCGCTGCTCGAGGAGATTTATCAAAATGCAAAAATGGGCTCGGAGGCATTGCTTTCTCTCTTGCCCAAGGTGGCGGACAGCAGCTTGCGCCGCGACCTGACCGCACAGCTGGACGGCTACGAGGGATATGCCAAGAGAGCCGAGGAATATCTGTGTGAGCAGGGAAACGAGGCGCAGGGTGCAAGCTTTTGGCAGAAGATGACCACTAAGGTGGGCATCAATGTCAACACCTTGATGGATTCGGACACCTCGCATATTGCCGAGATGGTGATCGAGGGAAGTAATATGAACATTACAGATTCGGTCAAGCTTTTGCGCGAGTATGAAAACTGCCACGTCAGCGAAAAATCGCTGCGCCTTTGCCGCGAGATGATCGAGTTTGAGCAGGGCAACGTGCAGAGAATGCAAAGCTACCTGTAATTGGCAAAAGGAGCACCGCATATTGCGGTGCTCCTTTCCTCATACTATGAGCGTATCACGTTGGTCTGCCGGGCTGTTGACTGATCGGCAGACAGAGAGGAACGAACGATTATGAACATGGATAAAAAGCAATACCAAAAATACGTGCGTGCACGTGCGCCGCGCTCCCCCGTGGCAAAGGATTGCGTGTGGGCGTTTTGCGTGGGCGGCGGCATTTGCGCCTTTGCCCAGCTGCTGTCATGGGTATACGGTGAGGTATGCGGCATGGAAAAAGAGAGCAGCGCAACGCTTGTGTCCGTGACGTTGGTTGCTCTTGCCGTATTGCTCACGGGGCTTGGTGTGTTCGACAATATCGCCAAGCGCGCGGGAGCAGGCACGTTGGTACCCATTACGGGCTTTGCCAATGCCGTTGCGTCGCCCGCCTTGGATGCAAAGTCCGAGGGGTTGATCTTAGGCGTTGGTGCAAAGATTTTCACGGTTGCAGGGCCTGTGCTGCTGTACGGCGTGGTCAGCGGAGCTGTGTGGGGCGTGATCTATTACGTGATCACGCTGTTAACGCGTTAACCTATCCGCGTCGGTAGGGCGGTGGCTTGTTGCCGCCGCGAAACAAGGACAATGCGGTAGGGCGGGAGCAAGCCCCCGCCCCACGTTGTTGAAGCGTCAAATCACCCGCTCGGCTGCGCCAAGGGCGTGCTCGGGGTCCGAACTGATCAGCAAAAGGACGTATTTGCCGATCACGACTACCCGTGCGTTTTGGGTATGCGACGCATACTGCGTGTCCTTGTAATGGATGCGCAAGGTGTCCAACCGAGCAAGGCACATGGCAGCAATCTCATCGGTGTCGCTGCGTGCGTAACAGCGAAACACCGCAAACTCGCAAGGGTGCTGCGCCGTGCTTAAAAAAAGCCCGTAATCCTCTGCAAGGGAGAGCTGCCATGGCAGCTCTCCCTCTCCGTACAGAGCCGCCATCAGCTCGGGGGAGAGGTATGCTGTCGAGTCTTCGGGGGCTGCGGACAGGTGAATTTGCCCTGCAGGCAGCCCGATCTCCGCTGCAACCAGCGCGTCAAGTACCTGCGCGGCACTTGCTTGCTCTTTGGCGCAGCCGCAAAGCAGGAGCAGAATGCTCAAAATCAACAAAGGCACGCGTAATTTTCTCATGAACCCCTCCGTTTGTGCATTGTTTTATTAGTATAGATATATTTGACAAGGGCGGAAAAATATGCTATAATAAGAAAAAAGACAAGGAGGGATTCCTTATGGCTAAAAAATCTGATAAACAAGCCGCGCCCGATAAGCTCAATACGGTCATCTTCACCGTCCTGCGGTTGATCGTGGCGGCGTGCGCGATCGGTGCTTACTATTATTTCCGACTGCCGCCGCTCAATCCCATGAGTGAGCAGTTTTGGTTTTTCATGCTGTTTAGCCTAGTGTGCCTCGCTCTTGCGTTGCGCGCCTTGGATTTTTCGTCTTTTCGTCAGTATTTCAAGAGTATTGACCTGGTAGATCTGTTGCGCGGTGTGCGCACAGGCTCCAAGCGTCCGTCCTGGAAGCGACTGTTTGATAAGGGCGCACTCTCGATTATCATGTGCGTGCTGATCGCCATTCCGATTGCGGTGCTGGCGCTCGGTATGATCTTCTCGTCTGTGGTATTCAATGCAACTGCTTATGCGGAAGTGATCACGGTAGAGGAGCGCGATTTTGACGCGGATATGCCCGAAACCAAGGAGATCACCAACATAGCACTCATGGACACCAACTCTGCGCGTATGCTGGGTGACCGTAAGCTGGGTGCACTTTCCAATGTGGTGTCGCAATACGTGGTCAGTGATGATTATACGCAAATCAATTACCAAGGCAAGCCGATTAAGATCACGCATCTGGAGTATGACGGATTCTTCAAGTGGATCGGCAACCGTGCAAACGGCATTCCCGGTTACATCATGGTGGATACCTTGGGTAATACCGCAGAGTATTACGAAGCCAAGGGCGGCATCCGCTATGCGCAAAGCGGCTATTTTGAGGACGATCTGATGCGCAAGCTGCGCTTTGACTATCCCACCAAAATCTTTGATATGCAGGACGTCAGCTTTGAGGTAGACGAGCAGGGGAACCCTTACTATTGCATTTCCTGCTATACTCCTCGCGTGGGACTGTTTGGCGCATATGACGTTGAAGAGCTGATCATTTTCAATCCCTTGGACGGCAGCAGCACGCTGTATGCAGTCGAGGACGTACCGCAATGGGTGGACGTGGTATTTGACGGCGACCTTGCCTGCGAAAAATACGATTGGCAGGGCATTTATTCGGGTGGCTTTATCAACAGCATCATTGGAAACCAGGGCTGTAAGCAGACGACCGATGACTTTGGTTACCTGATGTTTGACGATGACGTGTGGTATTTCACGGGTGTCACCTCGGTCACCTCGGATGCCTCCAACATCGGCTTTATTCTGTCCAACGCGCGCACGGGTGAGTATCGGTTCTATCCCGTTATCGGTGCAGAGGAGCATTCCGCTATGCACGCTGCCGAGGGCGAGGTGCAGGAAAAGGAATACGTTGCATCCTTCCCGTCCTTGGTCAATATCTCGGGCGTTCCCACCTATATCATGGTGCTCAAGGATAACAACGGACTTGTTAAGCTGTATGCGCTGGTCAACGTGCGCCAGTACACCATGGTTGCCACGGGTGAGACGCAACAGGATGCTGTGGCAGCGTATCTGAAAATGCTGTCGCAAAGCGGTGTGGACGTGCAGGGGCAGGTGGATACCAAGCAAGCCGAGATCACGGTGCAATCGGTGCAGTTCCTTAGCTTGCAGGGCGTGACTTATGCGTACGTTACCGCACAGGACGGTGCTGTATACCGCGTGGAATTTAACGAGAAGAATGAGCAGATCGTGCTGGTGAACCCCGGTGACGTGCTTAAGCTGACCTACGCAGACGGCGCGATCCGCATCGTGCAGACGTGGGAAAAAGCGCAATAAATCCAAGAAAAAATACGAAAGCCGCGGCTTTCGGATTTTTTTATACTGTTATTGTGCATCGCTCAAAGCCTTGAGCAGCTCGGCTCTTGCCGCGCGGAATTTCTGTACGTCGTATTCCACGTTGCGGAAAGTGCGGAATACCTTTTGGCAGATCTCGTCTGCTGCCTGCTTGTCGGTCTTGGCAAGAGAGAGCAGCATTTCACATTCCTCTGCGCCCATACGCTGCGCCTCACCGCGTACAGACAGCCAAGGACCGTGCTCGCCTGGGTAGAGCAGGTGCGTGTCTCCCGGAGGCAGGGTGATGACCGAGTCCGTATTGGTGTGCGAGGGGCAGTTTTGTCTGAAAGGGTCTTGCCCGGGCTGATAGGAGTTTGACGCCCAGTGCAAATATCCCGTCAGCGAGTGGCGGTAGTTGCCCCAGAACAAATAGCGGGTGGAGAGCAGGGGATAGTCCAAAAAACGGTTGATGTAATCCTGGCTGCGCGGCCCACAGCAAACGTAGTGCCAGATCTCGGAGCCGTCCTCGCGGAAGGTCTCGATCTCGGCTTGGTGCTTATCGTATTCCATGTTTAAGGGGACCCATACGTTCAGCGCACCGTGAATATTGCCGTAGCTCATGGCGTCGATCAGCTTGATATCGGGCACGATCTTGTGCACAAGACCGGCAAGGGCGCGCCATTCGGTGCAGTTTTCTGCATTGGGCTCGTCGGCAATGCCCATCATGAATATGTCAAGCCAGCCGTTGCGCGCAAGCATTTCGTGCAGGGCGGGCAGGTATTGCTTGAGGTAGCAGTAGCCCTCGTAGCTCATGGAGGGGATGGTGCCGTTGACCAGAATGGTCGAGGAATGCCAGCTCTGTCGCCAACCGACAGACGGGCCGTTAAAGTATTTGATTCCTTGCGAGAGCTTGCGGCGCATGTCCTGCTCCATAGCGGAAAAGTCAAATTCGTATTGATTCTTGCCCACCTCGGTCACCTTGACGCCGCCCGTGTAGGTCATATTCTGGCGCATTCTGCGCAGGGCTTTGACGTAGGCGTCGTCCAGCGCGTAGAATGCATCCGAGCCCCAGCGCACGCCGTGGTAGCTTGTCACAAAATTCTGCCCGTAGCCTTGAATGATGGTCAAGGACTCCTTTTCGGGCACGCGCGCCTTGTAAACGGTCAGCGTAAGCGGTACGGACACGCTCTGTTCACCTGCCGTGATGTCCACAGTTGCGGTATATTCGCCGGGTTGTGCGTCTGCGGGAATGACGATCGCCCCAAACACGCCGCCAATGTCGGTGTCCTGCTCTCTGCCGTCACATACGCCCACGTCAAGCGTGCCGTCAAAGGGACGCAGACAATCGTATACGCGATAGGGAGCTTGGCGTACGGGGAAGTGCGGGGGCTTGACGTCAGCTTCGGCAAGACCGTAGTTTTGCTCCACCGTAACCGGCACGAGCGTGTACCATTCGATATCGAAGGGGAGGTCGGTTTGAATCTGTACGCCGCCCATGCGCGCAAAGCCGAGTGCGGCTTGCTCCCACAGCGCGTCGTCGTGGTAGATCTCTCGGGGCAGCCAGTTTGCTTTTACGTGATCAGCGCAAAGCCCGTCCAAAAGGATCTGAAAGGTGGCAAGCGTACCGCGCGGAGTGTCCAGCGCAGCGGATGCAGATGCAGTCGGGTAATCAAATCTGTCGGGGTAGGTAAATTCTGCAGTATCAACAACAACGTAACGCATATTTGTTCCTCCATTTGAAATAGGTTGGGGGCGCGAATGAGATAGCTGAGTTGTCTTTCCCTTATTATACCATAGGTTTGCCTCAAACGCAAGAGGGGATTTTGCGCATATTCAAATGGCGCGCATCACTATCGTATGGCGCGTCTTGCTCCACCGCACCCCGTAGGGCGGGGGCTTGCTCCCGCCGCGCCCTGTAGGGCGGGGGCTTGCTCCCGCCGCGCCCTGTAGGGCGGGGGCTTGCTCCCGCCGCGCCTTGTATGACGGGGGAAACAATGACAAAAGGGCACGCGGCGCGTGCCCTTTGTGTGAGAGATGCTTCCGATTTCTTGGTAGTGACGGGTTGAAAATATCCGCGTTCTACCGGACTTTTAACGCCATGCTTGTAAACGAATCTATGTAGAAAAAATATGGGAACATATTTACGATTCGAAATTAAATTGGTTGATAAATTCTTGCCTTAATTTACTCACTTCGGACGATTCGGGGAAGGGATTTATTTCTGTTATTTTGTTGTTGGCGTATTGAAAGCAACTATGATCAATTTTATCAAGTTTAGGTGTTACCGATAGCCGATGAATTATAACAGGTTTATCAACTTCCTTTACCGTCAGAATAATATCTCCAAAATGCAGACAATTTTTGGGCAATTTGAGAAAGCAAACTATATCGATAATATCAAGGTTTGATACTGAAAGGTTATATAGTGAGAGAAATATCATCCATATTCTCACAGATGGAATAAAAATGGCTAACAATGCAGGAACAAGCGACAACAAAAGGAGGGGGAATAAAGACCACAGAACAACTTGGTTTTTATTCCAAACTCCAAAAACGGGTTTTACATACGCCGTAGGAGCAGAAAAAACTCGTTTATATGGAAAAAAGAATATTCTTTCAACCCTTCTTCCCGTTATCCAACAAAATAAGGCATGACATAACTCATGTATGGGAAGGCAAAGAATCACTATGGCAATAAAACCAGTATAATTTGAACCAAAATTTTTGTAAAATATAAATGTAAAAATCAACAATGGGAGCATAAACAACCATGTAGAATACTTCTTCAAGCTTTGCGTCTTTTGATTCAAACTGACTATTTCTGCGTTTTCCACAGTATACGATGTACGTGGATGAAAATGAGATTCGTTTTTGAAAAAAGAGATCTTCATTAGCTTCACCTGCCTTGTTATTTCATTATAACACAAGTTTGTAAACATTTCAAGCATTTCGCTGGTTCGAATCTGTCTACAGACCGAAAAGATGCGGTGAGCGGGGCTCGGCGCGGAAATGCATCTACAAAATTCTGAAAAACTTTAGGGTCGAAACAAAAAAAGAAAGTTCAAAGGCTAATGGGCCAGATTTACGAACTGTTATTTGCGCTTGCGGTTGAGAAAACCGTTCGGGTAACCAAACTTCGCGCAAATAGCCACGCGCGCAAATGCGCGAGTGGCGCAGTTCTGCATCGGGGAAGGACAGCCCAACCAACAGAAAAGGGCACGCGGCTGCGTACCCTTTTCTGTTGTGATGTGTGGCTGATTTAGATGCAACCGACCGTAGTGGCCGATTTAGATGCACGACTTTTTGCGCGAGGGTAGACTAATCCCTTGGCGATGATGGGAGTTAAAAGGTTCCCCGATCTGCCGGAATTTTAACTCTATGCTTGCAAACGAAGCTATGTAGCTATACTTTAAATATCTTATCTATTTGAATAGTATTGTCTATTGCTTCAGAACGCATCCATTTTTTATATTGAAGTGGTGTCATTTTATACTTTCGCAAAAATATTTTTCCAAAGTAACTTGAATCAGAAAATCCACACTCTGAGGCAATTTGTGTCATTGATTTATCGGTTTGTACCATTAAATGTATAGCTCGTGATAAACGATATTCAGTTAAATACTCAATAGGAGTTTTGCTTGTGTATTGCCGAAAACAACGAAAGCATCCACTTCGGCTTGCTTTGGCATACTTAACAATCTCATCAATTTTTATATTTTCATTATAATGATTGTGAATATAATTCAGTATAATTTTTGCCTTTCTCTCACTTTCCTGATCTATATTTTGTAATGAAAGCGTATCCTTGTTTTCTTGAAGATACGCCAAAGTCGAGCGCCAAATATTGCTAATATATTCAATACATTTTAGTTCGTAATCATAATTTTGTTTGCTGTGTTCCATGAATATTTTTGTCAAATACTCCAAAATATCTTTGCTGTTTTTTTGCGAATCCGTTATTAGAAAACTCTTAACAGGAGACTGTAACACCGGAAGAAAAAACCTTCGATAAATTGTATTTCCTTCAGCGTTTGCAAATATAGTCGGCAAAAAACTAACTGTATACACTTTTGCGTTATTTTGGCTAACCTGTGTGGCAAAATGAAGGGCATTGGCATTAACAAATATTGCTTCGCCTTGTTTGGCTTCTACATAGTG
>JAZOVZ010000025.1:0-66264 GCA_045658965.1 Eubacteriales bacterium | reverse complement strand
CCTCGACGCCCCAAGCATGGCAATAACATCCCGTAGGGGCGGATTCCATATCCGCCGCAAAATTCCCGCGGGAGCATATGGAATGCTCCCCTACGAAAGCAACAATACCTCCACTTGGGGCGTCGAGGACGTCGCCCCCTACAGGCGTTGTGTTTGCTTTTCTGACGATCATAAGGTGAAATTAAGAAATCTTTTCAAAAATCCTTGATTTTTCGCACAAATCGTGTTATACTAAGTATGCCAAACCAACTGAATATCTTTGCATAACTATCTTCAATTTCACGGGGTAACTGTACCCTTTTTCGTTGTTTACATTTGAATTTGTAAAAATGCAAATTCCTGCTGTAAACAACGAACTTATCTTATGCTGGTTACAGTTGGTTTGGCGACTATCGGAGTTTGCGTTTTTTGTGCGGTTGCTTCGGTAGCCGCACTTTTTATTTATAAGGGGTGACGCAATGGGATTGGTCAAGCTCAAGCTTCCTTCGTTCATCAAGATCATGCATCACGAAGAACAGCTCTGCGACGCGGCAATCTATATTGACTCTCGTATGGTCTGGTCCGGTCATTGTAATCGCACAGCGATGTTTGAGGCTGAGCATAATTCGCAAATCGGCATAATACTCTACGACGTTTGCGTCGGATATCCCCTCCCATTTCACCAAGATATCGTGATCACGGGAATTGTTTCACCCGACAGACAATACGAGATAAAAGAAATATCTGCTGCATTCAAAATTGTTGAGACCCAACCGAAATAGAAAAGACACGGCAAACATTTGTCGTGTCTTTTCTTTATATTCAACCGAGGAAATACCCCGCCAAGGCGCTGGCGAGCGCGCCCAGTACAACGGATAGTGCATATCCGATGGCGCGCTCCAGCACCAGACCCGGCTTGCGCTCCAACGCGGCTATACGCGTCTCCTGCCCTTGCGCAAGCCTGTCGTATCTGTCCACCATTTCGGTCAGCTTGATGGTGCATTTTTCCAAGGAATCGATCTGTTCGCCGTGCTTGGCAAGGCGGTTTTCGATCCGCTCGTGCCGCTCCTCGCACAGCACTCTCTGATAATCGGGTGTGTTTTGCATATCACTTATACTCCCAAACCAAGGAGCAGATGCGGTAATCGCCGTCGCCCGCAACGCGCACCCTAAGCGAATGGCATGCACGTGGCGCAAGCGGCACGTACCAAAGCCGCTCCCCTTGACTTTCCAAAACGGCGCGTTGCTCCCAATCTTCCCCGTCATAGCTGACAGAGAGCGTCAGACTGCAGTTCTGATCACACCATACGCGCAAGCCAAGACGCACAGGCACGATCTGTCCGCGCGCATCGTCGCAAAGCGGATGAAACTCGGTAAAGGACTCCACCGCGCCCAAGGTCGTTCCGTGCCCCGTGGTGTTCTTTCCGATAATGTACACCACGTTGTTGCTGCAATAGGCGTATACGTCACCGTTTAAGTATCCGAGATACACGATATTGTCACCGTCCTCCTTGTGCCACGCCTCGGTTTCGGTATCGTAGATATACAAGGCGCGCAGACCGTTATCGTCCACCGCGCTCAGATAATAGCGTCTGCCATCCGTGGTCGCAACGCCGTTTCTCAGGTGCACACCAAGCGATTCGGATATCACCTTGGCATTGCTGCCGCTGCAGCACATGACACCGTTATCCGAAAGATACAGCATACTGCCGCCCACAGAGCAAAGCGAAGCACCGCTGCCCTGCGCCACGCCGGAAAGGCAGGTCTGCACCAAGGAATAATTGGCAGGGCTATCGCCAAACACCTCGACCATGCAATTGCTCTTGAAGAATACGGGGTGACCCGCGTGCATCACGCAACCCGTAAACGGTCCGCGGTCTGCGACCTTGATCTTATAGCTGCTCTGCGCATCGTTATCATAGCGGTACCAGTTGGTCACGTCTTGGGGTGCACAGGCATAAATAAAGTTGCCGCCATAGCCCCAAAGGCGGTCATCCACGGCACACATACCCTGCATGGCAGGTGCCTCCCTTAGAATATAGCAGGTCTCCATATCCTCAGCCACAAAGGCATTTTCGTCAAAGCGCAGGTCAAATTCCTCCACGCCGCGAATGGTAAAATAGCCGTTATTGCTTGCAGTACCAGCAATTCGGATCGAATCCCCGGGCTTGAAATAATCAAGAAAATTAAAATCCACGCAATGCAGCGTGTTGCGCGTGATGGCGCGTGCAATGCCCTGCTCATCCACGTAATTCTGGTTTTGCACCAATACGTTTGAAAGCAAAAGCCGCACGTATTGGGGGGAAAGCCTTTCGGTAACCGTGTCGTATACCTTAAAATCGGGCAGCACCAACACGGTGCGGTCAAGCGACCCGAACACCTTGGCATCCTTGGTCACAACGCCCAGCACCTGCACCCTGTTTTCGGACAGCGACATCATCAGCTCACCGTCCGAGGCAAGATACAGCGCGTTTGAGCAATGCATGCCCTGCACGCCATCCGAAAGATTCATCCAACTGCGCCGCGCAGGGACGGGGGCAATGACGGGATGCTGCTCGACGCTGACGTTCTTGCAATCATAAAAGCTGCGCTCCCCCTCCCCGTGACGGTGCCAAAGCCCACGCGAAAAATCATTTTCCACGCGGCGATACGTTTTACTTGTTTCCAATGCAGGCAACATCAAAAGTCCCTCTTTTCGATCACGGCGCGCAGCTCGGGCGACAAATTTTCCTCGGAGATATGTAAAAAAGCATATTCCAGATCCTTGATGAGCTTGTCGTACGCGCGCGCCAGCATGAGCACAGACTCACCGGGCGGCAAGGAGCGCACCGCACTCTCCATACCGCGGCTGCCAATCGACGTTTTTGCCATATCAGCCTGCCCCCCTGCTCTGTCCCACAAAGCGGTTTTGCTCTGCCTGCATCAAGAGTGCCGCCTTGGTGTCCTGAATTTCGGACTGGTCAAGCACCAGCGCGTATTTGCGCTTAATCTTGACCCATTCTCCTCTTTTGATGACGCAATTTTTGCCGTTGATCGCTACGTACACGTCATCCTTGTAGCGGTCGTTATCCTTGAAAAGCTTAATGGCAATGTATTCCTCCAAATAAGCCTGCTCGGCGGTCTGTGTATTCATACTCTCTCCTTTCCGCCCCAAGGGCACTTGCCCTTGGGGCTGTGTTTAATTACTCGTTATCGTCAAAGGTGGACGCGGTCTCGATTCTGACCATGAAAGCCTCGACCAGACGCACGGTCACCTTGGTTGCCTTCCAGCCCACGGTTGCGCGCTGGTTGAGCGGGTCGCAGGTGCCTGCGCTGCCCAGCTGCTTAACGATCAGCTCAAGTCCGCCGCCCGTGATCTCGGTGGTGCCGTATGCGTTTTCGCCAAACACCATGGTAGCGTAAACGTCACGGCCCATAGCACCCGCCTCACCGGGATAAATGACTGCGTTGTCCTCGCAGCTCACGGATGCGATCGTGCTCTTGGTGCTGTCGGTGTACAGCGTCATCTCGCTTGCGGTGTTAGCACCGACGTATGCGCGCGTACCACCGATGAGCACGTATCTGCCCACCAAAGCACCCGCCTGCACGCTGCCGCCGTCAAAGGCAATGACGTTTGTGCCGGAATAGCCGCCACTCTTATTGACGGACAGGTTACGGGCATTGTCGGCAAGATCGTCCGCATGGAACACCTTTGCCTCGCTGGACTCGATGAAGCGCACGCCCTCGATCTTACCGATCTCGCCCTCCATAATGTTGGAGGGATCTGCGTACTGGTTGGGCGTCTTCCAGTTGGGATCGCTCATCAGATCGTACGCGCAGTCGGGGTGCACGATGGCAATATAGCTGCCCTTGATCTTTTCCGCATTCTGATTCTTGAGGAATCTGACTGCACGGCGGATGGCGTCAACAGACAGGTAATGGTTGCCGCTCTGCTGACCGCCCGTGAGCAGGTATCTTGCTGCAACGGCATTCTCACCATACTGTACGTTGGTACCGCCTGCAAGCACCTCGCGGGTAATGGTATCCAGCGTTCTGCCCGCCTGCGAGCCCAGCAGCTTGGTTGCCATGCAAAGGTTGTTGTCAATGGCGGTCAGGATCAGAAGGTCGGTCAGCTCCACGTAACCGCCGTACTGTGCCACGGTCGCCTCCAGCACCTCCATGCTGATGCTCTGCCCTGCGGGGGTCACACCCTCCTTGATGGGCTCGGTCAGCTTGGGCAGCGGATTGTAACGGCGGAACTGCACCGTCTTGCCGCCGCCCCGGGGAATCTGATGCTTCTGTGCAAACATATCGTGCACCAGCGCAGGCTCTGCGTTATCGATCAGATAATCGGAATAGTAGGTCTTCATCTCCTCGGAAAGACCCATGCCCACAGTATAGGCAACGGTGTTGCCCGTTACCGCGTTAACGGTACCCTCGGTACCCATGACGTTGGTATCTGCAGCAAAGCGCTGCAGGTCGATCATTCTTTTTTCTCTCATATAAATTCCTTTCTAAAATGTAATGTGTTCTCCCTTCGCGGCGCGCTCGGCAAGCACGGCTCGCTGTGCGCGCGTCAATCGGGAGGCGCGCCCGGATGCGGGCGCAGTATCACGCAAGCCGTTTTCTCCGGGTCTTGCGTGACGGATCTGCACCGCCCCTATGATCTGTCGGGCGGCATCTGCCGCTGCGCTTTGCGCTGCGACGGTTTTGAGGTGATCCAGCTCGTAAAGCTCGTACACCTTGGTCAGCGACACCTCGGGATGCCCTGCAAAGCCCTGCAAAAGAGACGCAAATGCGGGGTCTGCGCAAGCGCGCTCCAGGTCAAACTCCGGATATTTGTCCTGCACGGCACGCTCCTCGCTTGCCCAGTCTCTGCTTGCAGGTGCAAGCATCTGCGCAATACGCGCAGGCAGCTCACGGGGATCGGAAATCCCCAAAAGTGCCGCCGTATTTTGCAAAAGCTCACCGCTCCGCTTTTCTTCTCCAAGTCGCTTTTTGATGATTTCGGAGACGTGCGCCCGATACAGCGCACCGTAGCGTTCGGAGCTGATCAGCTCCTCCCACTCACGCGCTGCGGCGTTTTGGCTCTCGGCGTCAGAGCCCGTATTGATGTGCTCGCCCGTGCTGCCGCCCTCCGTCGGCAGAGATTGCCCGTCGTCGGCAACCGTGATCTTATTCTGTTCGACCGTCTGCATGTGTAAATTCCTTTCTTAATCTATATGTAAGTCGTCGTCATCGATACGTATGCGGGGTATCTGTCCGCAATGGCACCGAGTCCGCACACCGCCATATCAAAGGCAGCGTTGCGCTCGGATACCGTGATCATAGCATATCCGTCTGCCAGATCTGCCTCAGCGGCAAGATCGTCGTATTCCTCAAGGTAAGTTGCCAGCGACTCGACCAGAGCCGAGACCGCGGCACACACCACGTCGTTGCCGCACGCATACTCCGCGTGCCCAATCACCTCAAGGCTATACCCCTGCGTGCCTTGTGCTGCAACCGCTTCGATCATGCCTCTGCCCCCTCTCTGATCATGCGCTTGACCTTGGCGATTCCTTCAAAATCCATCATTTCCAAGAGGATCAGCGTCTGTTCTCTTTGCTCGGGCAAAAACGCGCCCTTTTCGTAAAGTGCCAGGGCAAGCTCGTTTGCCGCTTCCTTGGAAAGCGGGTCTGCCACGCGCGCCTTGACCGCAATATCGAATACCGGCTTGCGCATATAAGAGGCTCCGCCATCCTGCAGCACCGTCTTTTCGGTAATGCCACGGTTGTCATACTGCAGATACTCATGCCCGTTCTCACGCGTAATGCGGAAGGTGCGCGACTCAGAGTAAAACTGACGGATCAGCTCAATGACCAGCGTCACCACGCCCACGTAAGCACGGTGGGATGCCGCAATGACGTCACGCGCGTTCTTGTTGCCTGCCTCCTGCAGCGCCTTGATGGCGGTCGCTGCCGTGATACCGCCCGAGAGTGAGCCTTGAGAGACGTCGCGGTTGCCCGTGGTTTCCTTGAGCTCGTCGATCTTGAGCTTTTTGAGCGTCAGAAGTCCCTGGTCAAACTGGTCGATGCGGATCTGCTGCAGCTTTTCCTCTTCAATGTCGCCCTCCACCTCCACGATGCGGCGGTCAAGGTCCATAAAGTCCTCTTGGTTGATGCCCAGACTCTTTTTCGCCCAAAAGCGCACCTTGCTTGCCCAGTCGGCATACTCCATAAAGTTGGCGTCCAGGCGGTCAATATAGATCTGCGGCTGCTTTGCCACCGCGATCATACCAAAGCCGTAGCACGTGCCCTCCTCGGGATACATGACGTCCAGCACAACGGGATACATGCCGTGATCGTACCAGCCGCGCTCGCTGTAAGCGGGATCGTTTTCAGATGCGTAAAGCACCACGCCCTCGGCAAATTTGCAGTAGTGCAATATCTGCCTGCCGTCAATCCGCTTTTTATAGTACCAGTCCACCACGACCGTTTTGCCGTCGTCGGTGCTGCCCTCAAACACGCTTTCGGGATCGGGTCTGCGCGTCTTGCGCTCAAAGAACGCAGGATAGGTCTGCTCAAGCTGCTCGGTATCCACGCGGGCAAGCAAAAACAAATGCTTGCTGTCCTGCAGATCGCGCACGCCGGGCTCCCAGTAAAGGCTGCCTACGTCCACGCTGCGCACGTCCACGTCGCCAAAGCCGTTTTCAAGGTTATTATTCCAGAAAACGCCGTACGCACATACGCCGTGCTTGAGCTTGTGCCAGAGATTGTCCGAATAGGTCGCGTCAAACGCGCAGCGATCCAGGATCACGGGAATGACTGCGGAAAGCGTTGCCGCCTCGTCGCAATCACCGCTTTCACGCGCAAGGCAGGTGCAGGTGGGCAGATGGTCCATCATGTCTGCATGGCGGTTGGCAATGCTGTTGAACATCCATGCCGATCCCCCCAGATCGCGCACCTCGCGCGGAGCATTGCTGCCGTATCTGCCCTGCCAATACAGCTCGTCCTGCGAAATGCGGGTATCCAAAGGCTGCTTTGCAGCCCGCCAATCGCGCAGGATGCGTGCCGCCTCGGCAATCTCCTTTTGACCGATAGGCAGCGTCTGCTCCTTCTTTTTTTGAAAAATATCTTTGATTTGCATAATTCTCCTTATCTTGCAAGCGGGTCAAACGCACTTGACACCGCAATTTTAGGTTGTTGTTTTTTCCTGATGGGGTGCGCCATGGCAACGTAGCGGCATTCGTCGTAGATATGATCCTCACCGTCGGTGTCAATGTCCTCCACGTCTGCGGAGTCGTATACCAGCTCCGGCACGGTGCGAATGAAATGCCTGCAGGTTGAAAAAATGTAAAACATGGGGATGCCGCTTTGATCAAAAGCAAGCCGCGCATGCATCTGCGCCTTGCCCGCCATGCGCGAGTTGTCTGCGCGATCCCAGTAAACGCCCTCTCTTTCCATCAGCTCTGCAATGCTCTCCCCGCCGTTTTTCTGTCGGATCGCAGGATCGGCAACGCCCGTAATAAATCTGCCGCGCAGGTTGGGATCGTCCGCTTCGATCTCGCGGATGCGCCGCGCAACCTGCTCCGCGCCCCAGCGCAGCCCCTCGTTAGGAGTGCCGCTGCAGCCGTACAGCTCGCGGATGCGGTACATGCGCCCGTCATTGTCAAAGGCGTACCAGCCAACCGAAAAGGGTTTGGTATATCCCCAGTCAAAGCCGCGAAAAACGCGCCAGGACTGCGGAATTTGAAAAGGCTCGATGACGTGCGTGCCAACGCGGTCGCAGTAGTGATCGGGATCGTTGCGCCACTCGGTGAATACCTGCCCGGCAAAGCAATCCCAGTCGCCGTAAAGCAGAGCCCTGCGCTCCTTTTCGGGCAGAGCCGCAAGGCGCGTCAGATACCCGGGATCGTTTTGCAAAAGGATCTGATTATCGAACACGGTGGACGGCACGAAAATGCGCGACCGCCACCGTATCTGCTCCTGCCCGTCCGGCATACGCACCGCATGCTTTTCCCAAATGGTGGTCATGGGCTTGGCTGGTGTGATAAAACGCTGCTTGACCCAACCGTGCCCGATGCCGCCCGGATTGGCTTGCGCCCGCATATAGCAGCGCGTGCCCGCACCGTTGGGACGGTTGCGCGAAAACAGATAGGAATATTCATCCCAGGTAAACTGCGTCAGCTCGTCAAAGTCGATAAAATCATACCGCTTGCCTTGGTAGTTGAGTCGGTCGTCGGTATGCTGCAGCGACCCGAAATAGATCTTTGCCCCCGACGGAAACACCCACACGTGCTTGGAATCGTTGTACTTCGCCCCCGGATAAGCCGCGCGGAACAGCTCCGCAGAGCGGTCGGTCAGCTCGGAAAGCTGGGGGTATGTCTTGCGCAGGATCAAACCGCGATAGTAAGGAATATGCACCTGCCGCAAGGATTCCGCCAAGGCGCAATCCGATTTGCCGCCGCCTGCTGCACCGCCGTAGAGTGCCTCATCCTCAAATCGCGCCATAAAGGCTGCCTGCCGCGGCTGGGGCGTCCATACCACGCGCTCACTCATCGGTCGTCGGGCGGCTCGGGTGCATCCATCACGGGAGGCAGCTCGATCACGCCGCCGCTTTCCGTCTCGCTCTCCTGCTTGTCCTGCCCCCACTCTCCGCTGCAGCGGTTCTGCAGCCAAAAGATCTCGGCTCGCGTATCCGCAGGCACGTGCGCCTCGTCAATGCCGGTCTGCAGCTCCTCGTATTCCGAGAGCTTTTTGCCCGAATCGGGATCGTATTCCACGCGCTTTAGCTTGTAGGTCTTTTTAACCGGCGTGGTATACCCCACCGCCTTGCGGTGCAAAGCCTCCATAACCGCAAAGTCCGCACCGTCCTTGCCGTAAGCAAGGGCGGACGCAATCTCGGGATAACGCTTTTTCCAACGCGCCAGCGTGCCCACACCAATGCCCATGCAAGCGGCGATCTCGCGCTCGTCCTTACCCACGCAAGCCATGCCTCGCAGCAGCATCAGCCCCTCAGGAGTCAGCCATTTTGTCGGTGAATATTTCATTTCCCGTTTTCACCTCGATCAACCTGATGATAAAGTCGTCACCGCCGTCCTCGGCTGACACTCTGTATTTGCCGCAAACGTCACGTATGCTTTTCTTGGGCACCGTGATATAGCCCGCCCTGCCGTACATCTTTTCGAGCAGAAACGTGATGTACGCCGCAAAGATCAGGTTGGACTGCTCCATCTCATCCAACATATCCTGCAGCAGGCGAATGCGCTTGTCTCTCCACGCGATCATGTGGGCAATTCTGCCCTCATCCTGCAATTTTGTGTTTACTTGTTTGTTCTCCATTGTACTTCCTTTCATAAAATTGATCCATGGTCTGTTTGAGCACACACCCCTTGTATCCGTCGGGATGCGCACAATACTTGTACACGATGTCTCTGCGCGCCTGTTTATCGGGAAAGCGAAAACGCGCACATTCGCAATAGGTGTAACCGTCACCCTTCTCTCTTTGAAAATAGGGGCAAGTCCCCGCAATCGGCATAAAAATCTCCTCCTTCATTCGTCAAGGTTGCTTAACTATATTTGTCAAAACAAAAACCGACGCCAAGTATCGGTTGCGCGAGTGGTTGTGTTTGCTTAACTGTTATGAGTATATCACAGACGTTTATAAAAGTCAACCCCCATTAAAATAAATTTTGCTTAACTTTTTTGAGCAAACCTATTGACATTTGCTAAACTGTTCTGTATAATGAAAATAATGAAAAAGTAAGGAGTCACGATATGAAACCCATTCATACCTTTACAGACAGACTTCGCACCGCCATGGATCTGCGCGGCACACGCGCCATTGATCTTGCGCGCGACACAGGGCTTTCCAAGGCAAGGATCAGCCAATATACCAACGGCATTTACGTACCCAAGGCAGACGCCATGCACAAGCTGGCACGCGCGCTGGACGTGGCGGATCTGTGGCTGGAGGGCTACGACGTGCCCATGGAGCGAGGCGCGTCGGCTGTGCCGAATTACCCCGATATCTTCCCCATTGAACGCCGCCGCATTCCCGTGCTTGGTGAGATCGCCTGCGGCACGCCTATCTTAACCGACGAGCAGCACGACAGCTTTGTCATGTCGGGCACCAATCTGGATGCAGACTTCTGCCTGCGTGCCAAGGGGGATAGCATGATCGGTGCGCGTATTCAGGACGGGGATATCGTATTTATCAAAAAGAGCGACATGGTGGCAAACGGCGAGATCGCAGCCGTGGTCATCGAGGACGAGGCAACGCTCAAGCGCGTATACTACTACCCCGAGAAGTCCAAGCTGATCCTGACCCCCGAAAACCCCAAGTACGAGCCGCTGGTCTTTATGGGCCCCGAGCTTGACGAGATCCACATTCTCGGCAAAGCCGTGGCGTTCCAGTCGGAAATTAAGTAAGTAAATCATATTGAAAACGGGCGACCGCAGGTCGCCCCTACGAGTTGTCCCATCAATATGGTGGTTGTTCCGTAGGGGCGAACTGTGTTCGCCCGTTTTTACATTTGCTTTCGTATCTTCTCAAGAGCCCCTTTTTCAAGGCGCGAGACCTGCGCCTGCGAGATGCCGATCTCTTCGGCAATCTCCATCTGCGTTTTGTTCTTGTAAAACCGCATGGCAATGATATTGCGCTCACGCTCGGAGAGCGTACGCATTGCCTCCTTGAGCGCAATGTTTTCCAGCCAGCTCTCATCTCCCGAGGTGCGGTCGCTGAGCTGATCGATGACGTACAGCGTGTCGCCGTTTTCGTTGTACACAGGCTCGTACAGCGAGATGGGCTCCACCACCGCCTCCATGGCGCGCAAGACAGCCTCTTTTTTCTCTCCGATCTTGTCCGCGATCTCCTGCGCGCTCGGTTCACGCTGATGCTGACGCATCAGCTCTTCCCTTGCCTGCAACGAACGGTAGGCAAGATCACGCACCGAACGGCTGATGCGAATGGTGTTGTTGTCGCGCAAATACCGCCGTATCTCGCCAATGATCATGGGCACGGCATAGGTTGAGAACTTGACGTCCAGCTCGGTATTAAAGTTGTCCACCGCCTTGACAAGTCCAATACACCCCACCTGAAACAGATCGTCCATGTTCTCCTTGCGGTTGGCAAAACGCTGCACGATGGACAGCACCAAACGCAAATTACCGTAGATCAGCTCTTGGCGGGCCTGGGCATCCCCCGCCTTGGTGCGCCGCAAAAGCTCGGTCTTTTGCTCGTCGGTCAAAACAGTCAGCTTGGCGGTATTGACCCCGCATATTTCCACTTTGTTATAATACATAAAAACTCCCCTTGACGCATATTTCGTCAAAGGGAGTTTTGCCCTTTCGGGCTATCTGTATGCAATTTTCCCCCAAGGGGATTTTTTCCTGTCTATCTGACTCCATCCGCCCTTGGGCGGATTTCATCGCAAGGCGATTTCATCCACGATAGTGGATTTCATCTGCCCAAGGCAGATTTCATTCCTCTATCTCTGCCCTGCTCCGCTTCTCTTTGATGCGCTCGACCAGCTTTGCGGGCAGGTCGCAAAGGAAATTGATGCCCTTGTTGATCCACAAGATATCAAAGACGCAATTTTTGAACAGCGTGATAATCGAGGTGACAAACCAGATCGCCAGCACCGCGCCAAAGGACGCAAGCACCATTTTCCACGTGGGATAATCCGAAAACTTTCTGAAAGAATGCCACAATTCGTCCCAATACCAGCCCGCGGAGCACACGTGCAGCACGAACACGCCCCACGTTGCTTTTGCGAAATTGGCGATCAGCAGCTTAACGGGCTTGCCCTTGATCTTGATCTGCATAAAGAACAGCAGCAGCATGGTTGCCATGATGACCATGCAGGGAGAGACGTAGCTGACAAGGTCGTCGCTGTACTGATAGGTCACAGAATCCTTTTCGATCAGACCCGCATCGTACTGCTTTTCTATGTAGATCATCTTGAACCACGCGACAAAGGCGGCAAGGAAAAACGCAGGCAGCGTCACGAACCACTTTGCCCACTTGGGCGCACCGTATATGCGGAAATACGCGCCTATGACGTACAAGCAGATCAGCCAGATAGTAGTGTAACCACCGCCAAGGCTGTAATTGTCCTGGTGCATGATCAGCTTGAACAGCGCAGGCACCTGCAGCCAAATAATGATGACAACGTGCTGCCAGCGGTTCAGCGAAAGCAAGCCTTTATTGATCAGCGGGATCAGCGGAAACATAAAGAAATACGCGCACAGATACCAAAGCTCACGGTGCGACAGCGGCATAAGCCCTGAGATCCACCATTCCTTTTGCACCTCGACCGAGGGAACAAAGAAGTGCACGATAGCGGTGATTGCAGCGATCAGAACCACGGTCTCCACCCACAAAAAGATAAAGCGGCGGAACTTGAACTTGGTCTTGACGTTGGCAAAGCCCGAAATGATGGCATAGCAGTTGACCGAGCAATAGCCGATCGTTTCCAAAAACCACGCAACCTCGTAATTGGTGGAAAGATAGGTAGAATACGGGCGCACGCCGCCGTGCCCCATGACGTGAAGCAAAATCACAAGGATCATGGACACGATGCGGAACAGCTCCACACCCATGTTTCTCTCACTCTTTTGCGGTGTCGCGGGCAGCATCTCTGCTTGCACCGTCGGCGTATTCGGTTTCATCGTAAGCTCTGTCATAGTTTTCTCCTTTTGTGTCAATCATTCGTTATCCTTACCCGAAAGCACGGTGCGCACGGTCATGATAAGGATCTTAATATCCAGCGTCAGCGAGAGATTTTGTGCATACCACACGTTCATGTCAATGCGCTCGTTCCACGGCACGGCTCTGCGCCCGTTGACCTGCGCCCAGCCCGTGATGCCGGGGCGCACCGAAAACATTTTACGCTGCTCAGGGGTAAACTCGCCAAGCGGCATGGGCTCGTCCGGCAGCACAGGGCGCGGACCGACCAGCGACATCTCTCCTCGCAGCACGTCCCACAGCTGCGGCAGCTCGTCCGCAAAACCGCGCAGCAGCCTTCCCATTCGCGTCACACGCTGCTCGCCCACGTACATGGTGCGGAGTTTGTGCATGGTAAATTCCTTGCCGTCAAGACCAAGCCGTATTTGCCTGTAGATGGCTTTTCCGGGGGAATCGATGCGCACGAGCACAGCGATGATCAGCATGGGCAGCCACAAAAGCAGCAGCAAAGACAGCGAAATAACGATATCCAAAGCGCGTTTGACTCTGCGGTACATTGCCTTTTCCCCCTTTTTGTGTATTCCTTTGTATTATACCAAAAATCGCGCGTTCTGTCAACACGTGACGGGAGGTCACGAAAATTCACAAAATGCGCTTGCATTGCAGGCGGGGGTGTGGTAGAATGATAACATAAAACCTGTAGGGGCGACCATGTTTCGACTAAAACTTTACTATTACTGCACTACACCAAGATATTAGGTGCATTATTTGAAACGGATATGCATAAAGGCGGGTTTGCGCTACAAAGGCGTCCCCCGGGGGGAAGCTGGCGCGAAGCGACTGAAGGGGAGTGCGAATACTTTGGATCAATAGTGTTATACCCAAGCAGTCAACCGCACCGTTTTGCCCGCAAATCCCCTTCAGTCGCTGCGCGACAGCTTCCCCTCGGGGGACGCCTTTGCATCGCGTATCCTTTCTGATGCTTATCCACAAAAAACGATAGCGTTGGCTAATGTAAAACTTAAGCAGAAACAAGGTACTACGCTGACATATATTTAAGAGGTCCACATGAAAAAACATTTCAAAATCATTATCATAATCATCTCCTGCCTTGTATGCACCGGGCTGCTTGGCGCATCTGCCCTGCTGCTTGCCAACGGGCACGTCAAAGGCAGCACCGCGGATCAGATCCTTTCCCCCGAACAGGCTTCGGAGCTTGACGGCGTGGATTGCATTATAGTGCTTGGCTGCCTTGTCAAAGCCGACGGCACGCCCAGCGACATGCTTGCAGACCGCATCTCGGTCGGTGTAACGCTTTACCAAAACGGCACTTCTCCCAAGCTGCTTATGAGCGGCGACCACGGGCAAAAGGAATACGACGAGGTGAATACCATGAAAGCCTGCGCCATCGACGCGGGCGTGCCGAGTGAGGACATATTCATGGATCACGCGGGATTTTCAACCTATGAGTCGATCTATCGCGCCAAGGAGATCTTTGGTGCTAAGAAGATCGTCATTGTCACGCAACAATACCACCTGCACCGCGCGCTTTACGTTGCCAACGCCCTGGGGATCGAGGCTTATGGCGTCAGTGCCGATCTGCGCAGCTATTCCGGGCAGACCAAAAGAGATGTGCGCGAGGTACTCGCGCGCATCAAGGATATGGGCTATTCCCTCTTCAAGCCTGCACCCACCTATCTTGGTGAGCCGATCTCGCTTGAAGGCAGCGGTGACGTCACCAATGATCAATAATCGCAAAAAGAGCCGATGAGTTGGCCTTGGATGCTAAAGGACAGTTTTGAATAGTTAAAGCCTCGGCAGTTCAAATCTGCTGAGGCTTTTGTATTAAACCTTTTCTGCAATTATTATGTCCATACAATGCTTATGAGGAACTCCACTGCTGTTACAATCAAAAATTTTTTCCTCATTTTTTTCGAACAACCAATCGTGATAGTACGTAAATAACTCTCCGGATTTCCAATCTCCGGCGGCGATTTCGCTTTCTTCGATATCGGGCGGTAATGGAATGAATGGCTTTCTAACAAAAACATTTATGACATTTATTCCGTTTGCCACAGTGTGCATCTTCAAGCTATCAATGACACTTTTACGTTGTTCTTGCGGTATATAATGAAACACTCCGCTCGAAAAAATGATATCAAAATCTGTTTCAAGTCTAAAATCACGGATATCTGCTTTGAAAAAATCCATTTTAACACCACAGTGATCGGCAAGCTCACGTGCCTTTGATAAGCCTTGTTCCGAGATGTCAAAGGCAGTTACATTATATCCATTTCTTGCGAGGAAAACAGCATCCTTACCCTCACCGCACCCTAAATCAAGCACTTTATATGGTGTGGTTGGAGGCTTGAGACGCATAATCTCATAACAAAGATGGTTGGGTGACAAGCCCCAATAATAGCCCTCCATATCATATCGCTTGTCATATTCGGTTAGCGATTGCAAGGAATATCCAAGCAAGGAGTCTATAGAAACCTTAAGAGTAGTTGCAAGCATGGGGAGAATAGTAACGTCGGGATAAGAAGTACCATTTTCCCATTTTGAAACGGCTTGAAAAGAAATGTTGAGTTTTTCTGCCAACGCCTGTTGAGTTAATCCGAGCGACTTTCGCTTATCTGTTATAATTTTACCGATATTCATAAGCACGACCTCCTTTTGGATACAATTATATTATACTACATCAAGGAGGAATGTTCAATAACCTTCTTTTTGAATAGACTATTCATTTTCTACTGATAGTTGAATAATCGCACCACCATAATGGTGGTGCGTAAGTGCGCACTTCCCGATAGTTTTTAGTGATATGCTGTCTTCGACAGCGTGATATTTTTGCTACCGCAAAAGTGATATTGCAGAGGCTTCGCCTTGCAGTGATATTCTATTCGCCACCTAAACTCGCGAAGCGAATATCACTTGGACGAAGTCCAAATATCACTGCGAAGCAATATAACTCGCCAGAGGCGAATAGAGTTGGCGTTGTGTCCTTAGGAACACAACGCCTTTGCATCGGCTCTTTTCTTATGCAATTGTCAGCAGCACCGCAGTCTGCGCGGGTACTGTAATATGCGTCGTATTTCCAAGCTCGGTCGTGATCTGCGTGCAGTCTGCCGCGGTTTGGTGCAGGGTCACCTTTCCCAAAAGCCCCGACAAGGTCAGCTCGATCTCGCGCTCGGCAGCATCGGGGTTAGAGATCAGCACAGCCCCCGTTTTGCCGTCAGTTGCTGCAAGCATGTCGGCACACTCCCCTGCCATTTCGGCACAAGAGCCCAGCTTGTAAAGCTCGTTATAGTACACGAACGCGTAATACGCGGGAGCTACCGTGCGCTTGTTTGCATCGTACACGCCGGCATAGGTCGACCACGGCTGCGCATCGTAGTAATTCATGACGCGCAGATCGGTCGGGTGCATGCGGCAAAGCATCTGGGCAATATTTGCCAGATCCTGCGTCGTGCCGCGCACGTCACGCCCGGGATTCCACTCGTTGAGGTGCATTTCGGTGTGCGTATAGCCGTACTCATCCAAGGTCTTGCGTGCATACTCTGCAAAGATCACGTTGCTTGCGGCATCGGCATAGGAATGCCACGAGAAAAAGTCCAAGGGGCAATCGGTCGCGCGGATGTGCGCAAGAAAGCCGTGCAAAAAGTCAATGAAATGCTCGGTTCTCTCGGAGCTGTTTGCCGCCTTGACGTAACCGCCCAGCACCGCGTAAAAGCCGCAGCTGCCGTAGCCGCCGATCATCAGCTCGGGGAAACAAGCCTTTAGGTGGCGCGAGGTCACCTCGTAAAGCGCATAATACTGCTCGGGCGTGCCCTTCCACATGGGGTTGTCCGCAATTTCCGGGGTATTGTCCGGCTCGTTCCAGATCTCCCAATAGCGAATGCCGAAGTGATAACCGTCAGCCCACCCCTGGTTGTAGTGGCGAATGATGCCCTCGCAAATGCGTGCCCATTTGAAATTATCCGTGGGCGGAATGATATTGCGCGGCTTGATAAAGTGCTCGGGCTCGATGCTGCAGCCAAGGCGATACACCACCTCACTGCCCTGTCTGTAAATATCCGAAATCAGCCAATCCGTAAAGGCAAAATCATAGCTTGCGGGATCAGCGGGGTCTTTTTCAAAATCGGGAAACACGTTGGCAATATCCACGTATCTTGCCGCTGCGTAGTGTCCGCCCATATCGTGCAAACGCACGAACGGAATGCCCGCGTTTTGCAGCACGTTACAGTATCCCTGCTCGCAATCCGGCTCGGGTGCGTTATTGACACCGTGCAAGGGCTTAATGCTCCCCGTTACCTTGGAAAAATCGATGCTTGCGCTGATCATACTCTGACCGCCTTTCACTTTACGTTACGTCTATTATAACGCAAAGAAACGATTCTGTCAAGCCGTCTGCTCGCTTTGCAGCTGCTCAAGCTCCCCAATGCGCACTCTGAGTGCGATACGCTCTTCAATGACCGACGCGTAATCCGCGCGGGAGGCTGCCCCCTCCGCGATCTTGATGACCACGTAATCGGTCTCTGCCAGCCTTTGCTTGCAGTCCTCGATCATAGCCGCGTAGTCGACCCAAACGGGGGTGTTGTCCTCGAACTGCTCACGCGTCACCACGCCCGTCTTGGCGTTGCAAATAATTCTGTGCTTGATCATCTCGTATACACCTCCACCTTGGTTCCGTTGAAAAATCCGCCCGCCTTGTCTCCGTACATTTTGATGCCGTCGATGACGTCGCCTGTCAGATTCATATGGAAATACTGTCTTTCATGCTTATAGTACGGAACGCCCGATTCCGAATAGACGGCGTAATCAATGTTGTTGACCTGATATACCTGATTATGCTCCATCACCTTACATTCCAGCGTGGCGTACGTGAAATTGTAACCGATCACGCCAAGATTGCAGGAACCGCTGTTATCCGAAGAAGAGATAGAGTCAAAGCTGACACCGCCTGTGCGAATGCCGGTGCCCGTGCCGTACGGGATCATGTTGCTTGGACGCACGAAGCGGAAGGAATTCAAGATCTTTCCTCTGACCACGATCAAACATTCCTTGCAATCCAATTCCGCGATCTCCAGCTCCATACCCGTAGGCACCTGCTCAAAATGGAATTTGCTTAAGTCCAATTTGTTATTGGTCGTAAAAGTCACCGCAGCGCCGTCTGCCTCCAAGCTCAGTTGGAAGCTATTGGCATCTACGACCTGCACGTAATATTTCTGTGCCGAATCCACGTTGCTGTTGTAGGTGACTGCCAGCTTCAAGCCCTTGGGCAGGTGATCGAACGGCAAGGCGATATTGTACGGATAGTGCACGGTTGCCACCACGATATCGTTCTGCGCAAGCCCATGCGCGGAACAAGTAAACGTGCCCGTCGAATTATTCAAAGCCGTGACGTGAATTTCCTTGTTTCCGCTGTGCACGTAAGTATATCGCAACGTCGTGTACCCCGGAACGGTAGAGTGCATGACACCGTTTTGGTCGATCTGCAAGCCACGACCTGCAAGATCGCCCGTATTGACCTTGTGCATAAAGTCATCCAACTGTTTTCCGGTAAAATGTTCTGCCTGATATGTTTTCGTCATAAAACCTCCTATGATTATTCTGCAGTCGCACAGGAGTCGAACCGAATTGGTTCGACTCCCGTACGGCTACACCTATCATAGCACATCTGACTCAAAAAAGCGTCCCCATCCGATCCTCTATCACGTCTTGCAGCGTACAAGCGGTCACACCGCCGAATACCACGTCAAAAAACAGCTTTCTTGCGCTCATGATATCCGTACCAAGGTCGCACGTCTGCCCGTCTCCCGCCTGCTCCAATACGATCCAATAACGCAACGTCATTCCCTCTGCCCTTGCAAGCAAGGAAGCGGTGACCTCAACGGTTCCCGCTCTGTACGAAGCAGAACAGATCTGCTCATCCGATTCGTGGTGCATCATATTGCCATCCTCCGCATTCAAAAGTGTCCTAATCATTATAGCACGCCGCATACGTCGAATCTTAAGATTTTGACGCATGGGTTTGATGCATTTTGAAGCATTTTTATGCTGTTTTTTGTCCGAAATGCGACGTTTTTCCCTTTTTCCGATGCTGTTTCAGCCTAAACATACACACTTTGTTCATTTATTTTAGTAATGCAAACAAGGTTTCATACGCAACAAAAAAAGATCGCAGTTTTTTTGCGATCTTTTTGTTGTTTTTTTGATTTTATGCATGGAAAACGTAGCGGTCGAGGCGATCAAATGCCTCCATGACCAAGGATTTGGGCAGCGCAAGGTTGATGCGGATCTGATCGATACCGCCGTGCGCGCGTCCGTCCTGCCAAGCAACGCCCACGTCGCAGCCCGCCTTGACCAGCTCGTCAAGCGTTTTGCCGTGCTCTGCCAGCCATTCGGAGCAATCGATAAACAGCATATACGTGCCCTGAGGCTTGGACACTTTCACGCCCTCGAAGTGCTGCTCGATATATTTGCATGCATAATCCACGTTGTCACAGAGCACTGCGCAAAGCTGATCCACCCACGCGCGTCCCTCGGCGGTATATGCACCGATCAGCGCGTACATGGAAAGCACGTTCATGGAATTATAGTGGGAAAGCGAGGATTCCTTTGCCATGCGGTCGCGCAGGCGGTCGTTGTAAATGATGTGATACGCACCGATCAAGCCCGCCAGATTAAAGGTTTTGGAGGGGGCATACATGGCAACCGTTCTCATTTTCGCATCCTCGCTGACAGATTGCGTGGGGATATGCCTGTGTCCGTCCAGCAGAATGTCCGACCAGATCTCATCCGAAACCACGTACACGTCGTGCTTTTGGAACAGCGCCATGATGCGCTCAATCTCCCAACGCTCCCAAACGCGTCCCGTAGGATTGTGAGGCGAGCAGAAAATGGCTGCGTGAATGCGGTTTTGCACAATCTTTTGCTCAACGTCGTCAAAATCGATGCGCCAGGTATTCTCCCCGTCCAAAACAAGGCGGCTCTCTACGATATGATAGCCGTTATTGGAAAGCGAACCGTGAAAGCCCGCATACAAGGGGCTGAGCACCAACACGTTATCCCCGCGCGAACACATGGTAGCAAGCGCGGAAAGCACGCCGCCAAGCACGCCGTTCTCATAGCCAATATGCTCAGGCTTCAAGCCTTCAACGCCCTTGCGGTCGCGCTGCCAGTCAATAATCGCTTGAAAGTATTCCTCTCTTGGTTCAAAATAGCCGAACGCAGGATGCTTGACGCGCGCGATGATCGCATCTGTAATGGTGGGTACGGTAGCAAAATTCATGTCCGCTACCCACATGGGGATGGCGTCAAAGCCCTCCTTGGGTGCACCCGGTGCCCAACCGTGACCAAGTGCGTCAACGGCAAGCGCATCCTTGCCGCGTCTGTCCATAATCGTGGTAAAATCGTATTGCATGGGTATTCTTCCCTTCCGTTATCATGTATATAGCCATTATAACACATAAAGCAAAAAAATGCAACAAAAATATACGATTTACCATCCCTGTGCAAGATATAAAGAGCCCACCGCGAAAATTTTTCGCGGTGGGCAAAGACGTTACGGTTACGTATTATTCCGCCTTCTTGTCAAACTTGGACAGGATAGCGTTGGTGATGATACCGAGAATGAGTGCGGTTGCGATGGAGGTGACCTGCAGGGTCTTTGCAACTGCGCCGTTGTCTGCGATCGCGTAAGGGATCTGCAGCGTCAGACCGCCGATACCTGCGATCAGGATAGCGGAAACGACGAACAGATTCTTGTTCTCATTCAGATCCAGATCCTTGAACATCTTAAGACCGGAAACTGCAATAAATCCGTACAGCGTCAGGCAAACACCGCCCATAACGCAGGAAGGAATGGTTTGCAGTACAGCCATCAAGGGGCTGACAAAGGACAGGATCATGCACATGAAAGCGGTGGTGGTGATGGTGATGACAGATGCGTTACCGGTAATTGCCACACAGCCGACAGACTCACCGTAGGTGGTGTTGGGGCAAACGCCGAATGCAGTACCTGCAATAGAACCAACACCGTCGCCAAGCAACGTGCGGGACAGACCGGGATCCTTGATCAGGTCGCGGTCAATGATGGAGGACAGGTTCTTATGGTCTGCGATATGCTCTGCAAATACGACCAGTGCTACGGGCAGGAATGCAACAACAACGGTCATAATACCGCCGAAATCAAGCTGCTTGACCTGACCTGCGGTAGCCTTCAGAATCTCTGCGGAGAATTCACCCTTCACAAGTTCCTTGATACCCTCGATCAGTGCGAACTTGGGCAGGCTGAAGATTGCGGAGATGCCCTTGAATGCGCCATCAGCACCAACGAAATTGTTTACAACGGGAGACCAGTCAATGATCTGGAGATATTCGATATTTGCCAGCGTGCCGATCACGGTGAATACGGATGCTGCGGCATAGCCTGCACCGATACCGATGATGAACGGGATCAGCTTGGGCATGGTAAACTTTTTCTGCGTGGAGCAGATAACAACGGTCAGGAAGGTAATGAAACCGCAAAGCAAACCAACGAGGTTATAGCCGCCGTTGACAGCGTCTGCGTTTGCCTTGACCATATCACCCATTGCATTTCCTGCAAGGGAGAGACCGATAATGGTAACGGTGGGACCAATGATAACGGGGGGCATCAGCTTGGTTACCCAGTTGGTGCCAACCAGCTTGATCAGCAGTGCCAGTACTACGTATACAAGACCTGCTACGATCGAGCCGATCATGATACCGCAATAACCGTATGCAAGAGCAACGCCCAGCGAGGAGAGGAATGCAAACGAGCTGCCAAGGAACACAGGGCTCTTGAATTTGGTGAACAGCTGATAGATCAGCGTACCAACGCCTGCGCCAAAGATTGCCGCGGGCATTTGCGTCGGAAGCCCGATGATAGCGGGTACTGCAATGGTTGCTGCCAAAATTGCCAACACCTGCTGCAAAGCAAAGATGAGCATGTTACCGAATTTTGGCTTGTCATGGATGTCATAAACTAACTTTTTAGCCATGGTTACTCCCCTTTTTCTTATGAAATTTTCGGATTGCGCACAGCATATCGTGCCTGTACGCCCCTTAACGTCCATTTTATCACAATATATAGATTATGTCAACGAAATACGACAAAAAATAGCGCACAAGAAATGCAAGCAAATTTTGTTCAAAAAGACAATAAAGGGGCTGCATCAAAATCAAGCAGCCCCAAAGGTCAATCCATATATTTACTTGCGATCTTGTGTCTGATCTTACGGATCAGCAGCACGATGACCAATACAACGTTGGGTGCAAGACAGATAGCAATCGCCACGGGCAAGGTGATCTCGATCCAAGGCTCATCCTCCGTCTCTGTCGGTTGCTCCGGCGTTTGCGGAGCTGCGGTTTCCGGCTCGAGCAGCGCGGCAAGCTCCTGCGTTGCCAGTATCTCTCCGCACACCGTGCAGGTCTTTTGCATGCTGCCCGCAACACCCACCTCGGGTGCTTGGGCAAGCGTCCAATCGCTCTCGGTGTGTGCACTTTCTGCAACGGCAGCAGTCTGCACCTCTCCGCAAAGCGCGCAGGTGCGGCTGACCTCGCCCTTTTCCACGCAGGTGGGGGCAAGCGTCAATACCCATTCACCGTACGCATGCTCGCATCCCTCTTGGGCTGCAGCGGGAAGCATACACAGCAGCAGGATCCATAACAAAGCTGTCAAAAATAATACTCTATATTTCACGTAAAGAACTCCTTATGCTATTTTCATCATTATATCACAGCAAAAGTGATTTTTCAAGGCTTTTGCACTTGAATTTGCGCGTGAAATATGATAGAATAATCGGGTAAGTCCAAAGAAAGGAGCATACGCATGAAGAAAAAGCTGACTATAGGCATCCTTGCGCACGTAGATGCGGGCAAGACCACGCTTTCCGAAGCGTTGCTCTATCTTTCGGGAAAGATCCGCACCCCGGGGCGCGTGGATCACGGCAACACCTATCTGGACACGCACGCGGTGGAGCGCGAGCGCGGCATTACCGTATTCTCCAAGCAGGCGCGTTTTTCGACCGAGGCTTGCGACTTTATATTGCTGGACACCCCCGGTCACGTGGATTTTTCTGCCGAGGCTGAACGCGTGCTGATGCTGCTGGACTATGCAATTTTGGTAATCAGCGGTACGGACGGCGTACAGAATCATACGCGCACGCTTTGGCAGCTGCTTGAGCACTACAACGTGCCTACGCTGCTGTTCGTCAACAAGACCGACATTGCCATCAAGCAAAAGCAAGAGCTTGCGGATGAGCTTGGGGTACTGTCCTCGCGCGTCATTCCCTTTTTTGATACCGATACCAAAGCGCAGCTTGACGAGCGGCTTGCCTTGGTGCACGAAGAATTTTTGGATAGCTTCCTTGGCGGAGAGTCTATTGACGAGCGCGATATTGCCGAGCTGATCAGCGCGCGCCGCCTATTTCCTTGCCTGTTCGGCTCGGCATTGCGCATGCAGGGCGTGGCATTTCTTTTGGACGTGCTGGACACCTATACCCTTGAACCTGCGTACGACACCCAAGCCTTCGGTGCACGGGTATTCAAGATCGCACGCGCGGGAAATACGCGACTTTCCTACGTCAAGATCACGGGCGGCAGCATCAAAGCGCGCGACGAGATCAGCTATCTCGGTGCAGACGGCAAGAAATATGCCGAAAAGATCACGCAGCTGCGCCTTTATTCTGGTGACAAATTCGAGCAGACCGAAAAAGCAGAGGCAGGCGAGATCGTCGCGCTGCTCGGACTTTCGGCAACCTATATCGGGCAAGGTCTGGGATTGGAAGCGGACGGCATGGGTCCCGTGCTTGAGCCCGTGCTCTCCTACCGCATCGGATTGCCCGAGGGCTGTGACGTTGCCGTATATTTCCCCAAGCTCAAGGAGCTGGAGGAGGAAGAGCCTTCCCTGCACCTTTACTGGAACGCGGAGCTTGAACAGATCGAGGCAAGACTGATGGGTGAGGTGCAGATCGATCTGCTAAAGCGTCTGATCCGCGACCGCTTTGCCATTGATTGCGAGCTTGACGCGGGCAAGATTCTATACAAAGAAAAAGCCACTGCAAAAGCGGTGGGAGTCGGTCACTTTGAGCCGCTGCGCCACTATGCCGAGGTGCAGCTGCTGATCGAGCCGCAGCCGAGCGGCACGGGGCTGATCTTTGATTCGCGCGTGTCGGAAAGCGTGCTGGATCTCAACTGGCAAAGGCTGATATTGCATAATCTTTACGAAAAGGATCACCGCGGCACGCGCATCGGCGCATTGCTGACCGATACCAAGATCACGCTGGTGGCAGGCAAGGCGCACTTGAAGCACACCGAGGGCGGAGACTTCCGCGAAGCGACCCTGCGTGCGGTACGGCACGGCTTGATGAAGGCAGGGTGCACTCTGCTGGAGCCTTTCTATAAATTCCGATTGGAGATCCCCGCCTCTATGACGGGGCGCGCCATGAACGACCTGCAGGCAAGATGCGCGGTCTACGCCATGGAAAGCTCAACCGAGGAAATCACGGTTATTACAGGTCGCGGACCTGTATCGACCCTGCACGACTATACGCGCGAGGTCATTGCCTACACGCGCGGCACGGGCAGACTGTTCTGTACCTCAGACGGCTACGAGCCCTGCCACAACGCAGACGAGATCATTGCGGGAGTGGGTTACGATCCCGAAGCGGATATGCAAAACACGCCGCACTCGGTATTCTGCGCGCACGGTGCGGGATTTGTTGTGCCTTGGCAGGAGGTGGACGCATACAAGCACCTTGATGCGGGCATTTCCCTTTCGCAACCGGCCACGGTCATGCCCAAGGCGAAAACACTTGCCAAGAAATATGAGCTGAGCGACGAGGACCTGGAGCAGATCATGCTGCGCGAGTTTGGTCCGATCCGCAGAAAAAAATATACCGAGCCCAAGATCACCATTGCAAACGGAAAAGCACCGAGAAAGCCCAAAACGGTCAAATCCCCCAAGAATCTTTTGATCGTGGACGGATATAACGTGATCTATTCGTGGGATGAGCTTAAAACCGTCGCAGACTACAGCCTGGAAAAGGCGCGCGAGGAGCTGATGGATATCATGAGCAATTACCACGCCTTTACCAAAACCGACGTGCTTTTGGTATTTGACGCATACTTGGTCAAGGACGGCGCGGGTGCAGAGATCAGGCACGACGGCTACCGCATCGTGTACACCAAGCAGGATCAGACTGCGGACGCGTATATCGAGCAGGTCATGCACGACTTGGGACCCGACTACAGCATCCGTGTGGTCACGGGAGACAGACTGCTGCAGTTCTCTGCCGTCAGCTACGGCATCTCCCGCATGACAGCGCAGGAATTTTGGAACGAGATCACACAGGTGAGCAACGAGATCAACGATTTTGTCAGAAAATTGGCTGCCAAGATGTAATAAGACTTAATTGATGAAAAGTTTCGGTCAAGCCTTTCCAAAGGCTTGCGCAGGGCGAGGGCGCGCACCCCTCGTCGCCTCCGCAGAGGCGAAACTCCCCAATCGCCGTTTTTTTGGTTCTTTTTTTGCGGCTACTTGCTCAAAAAAAGAACGAAATCGGTTTTCTCACATAAAATCTCAACGGTCGTGGCGGGCGGATATGGAATCCGCCCCTACGGCATCGAAATTCGCGGCGGGAGCAAGACAGAGCCCTACGGGGGCGTGGCGGGCGGATATGGAATCCGCCCCTACGGCATCGAAATTCGCGGCGGGAGCAAGACAGAGCCCTACGGGGTTATCGCGGTCGATTCGTGAATCGCCCCCACGAACAAAACAAGGGAGACACCCACAGGGTGTCTCCCTTCTCTTTTACCATATAAACGGAATGAGTCTGTATCTGACCTTTTTCTTGTATTCCGCATAGCCGTCAAGCTCGGCACTCAGCAGCTTTTCTTCACCACGGATGCGGATCACGATCAGGATCGCATACCAGCCAAAGACGCACAAGCCCCAGAGCGACTGCAAAATCAGCGGCATGGGCACGAACATCAGCAGCGTGGCAAGATACATGGGGTGGCGCACCATGCCGTAAAGCCCCGTGTCCACCACCTTTTGCCCCTCTTGCACCTCAACCGTGCGGGACAGATACGCATTCTCGCGCATGACCTCGGCATACATGGCGTAGCCGATCAAAAACACGGCAGCTGCGGTGATCATCAGCCACGTGGGCACGTGCGACCAGCCAAATCGAAAGTCCAGCGCGCACAGCACAAAGCCACCTATAAACATCAGCCCCGCCAGCTTGACAACGCCCTTTTGCGTTTTCTGCTTTTCCTTATTGGACAAGCGCTTTGCAAGCAGCTCCGGCGCGCTGATCAGCAAGACCGCACCCAGTATCAGCATGGGCAAAAACAGCACGCCCACGAAAATCCACGCGCCGGGGTAAGCAAGCGTCCACGCGGGCAGGAATACCAGCGCGCCCACTAAAATGACGCCAAGCAGATACTTGATCAAGCCGGATATTGCCAATTTTGCGCGGTTCATTGCTTCCAATCCTCCAAATTCACAAAAGTATCGGGCAGCGCGGGAGCAAGCAGGCTGTCATACAGCTCCGCACCCACGTATTCCCTTGCCTCGTCTACCCATTTCTGCCACGCGGGCGTGCCCATCGCGCGCAGAGCGTGGCAGATCTTTTTGTAGTCACCCGGGTTGATCAAGAGGTGCATATCGTCAGCATAACCCTTTTCATAGCGCAAGCCAAGGTGCAGCTCGCTCTCGTCACCCAAAGGCATATCGGCATAGCGATTGATCAAAAACCACTCGATATTCTCGCACTTTGCGAGCTTCTCCATGCACAAAACGAACGCGTACGCGCCCTTATTCTCGGATTCGGGGTCATTGTAATCGGTATGAAATCCCTGCTCGTCGCACACCACCGTGCGCACCTTGCCGCGGCACAGAAACGCGGGCATCTCGACCAGAGCCTGCAGCAGCTCAAGGTTCTTCATGGTGATGCGCGGCGTGTTCCAATCAAAGGTGGCGGTGGTATCGTTGTAAAAATCGGGCTTGGTCAGATTCTCGGGGTACGGATGCGCCGCAATGCCCCAGTCAAAGTCACCGTCGCGCTTGCAGTACTCTGCAAGGTAGGCAAGGCAGGAGCGACCGTGGTACATGTGCTGCGGATCATCCTTGAGCGCGGTGGCAAAATAGTGGTCAAGCGACATGTTGACGCGCGAATTGACGTTATATTTACGCGCGATCAGATGCGCAAGGCGCAAGGAAACGGTGTATTCCTCCATGAAATCGGCGCAAGAGATAGCACCCATGTTGTGCCAGGTGTCCTGCGCGTTGATCTCGTTGCCAATATCCAGCACGTCGCTGCAATACAGCGCAGCTCCTGCATCCACGTAGCGCGCGCAGATAAAATCGATAAAGGCGCAGTACATCCAAAAGCCCTGCTCGGTGCGCAGGTTAAAGGCACTCATTTGCTCGTTAAAACCGGTAGATTCGTATCCCGGGTGACCGATGATGCTTGTCAGCGCGTCGTCCGAGCCCTTGAGACGGTAGGAAAAGCGGTTGATCATGCGAATCAGGCACGGCATGCCGCGGTCAATGCAGGGCTGCATGAGGCGGTCGTACAGCTCCATGATGTTTTTCTCAAAATAGTAGGTCTTGCCGCAGAATTGGTGCGCAATATCGTTCTCATTCGGCGTGACGGTCTGGATCCACGGGCTGTTGATCTCGGTCATCATGCAGCCCATACCGAGGTAATCGATATCCTCGGGCGTCGAGGTCACCCAAGTGCCAACGGGTCGCGAGACCTCGAAAGGCGCGGGCGCAGATGCGGAGCACTCCTCTGCCATGTCGGTCACGTAGCGCACACCGTCCAAAATCTCGCCGCCCACGACCGCTTCAAAGCGGCAAAGCAGCAGATCGATCTCGCCTGCATAGCGGTCAAATATGATGCTGTGCTTGCGCTTTGTTTCGGTTACGGCAACGATCTTTCCATGATGCTTGCGGCGCGCGTTGCCCGTCACAAGCGGCAATCTTGCCTCGGCGTACACCTTGGAAACCAAAGGCAGCTCGGGCACGACCAGCTCGATCTCGGTCGGTGTTGCGATTATCTGTTCAACTCTCATAGTCATTCCTCTACGAATGAAACAAGCTCGGTCATATCCTTGCGCTTCTTTTGGCGCAGCTTGTCGTCGGCTTTTGCATATCCCAGCGTGATCACAAGGCGCACGGGTGCGTCAAGATCGCAGATCTTGCGGATCGCGGCATCGTCCAGCCAGCCGAGAATGCAGGTGTCAAGCCCCTGTGCGGTGGCTTCGGCGGTCAGATATGCGGTCATGATGCCGATATCGATCGAGCGATAGTCATTATGCTTGACCTTTGCGCCAAGAGCTGCGGTGGCATTGTACGGCTGCTCGGAAAGCACCAGCAGTACGGGCGCATCGGATGCAAACTTGTTCATGCCCATGCCCTGCACCGCCTTGGCAACCTTTTGCGCAGCCGCACCGCGGCAAACGGTAATTTTATAGGGCTGCGCGTTGCAAGCCGAGGGAGAAAGACGCGCGCTTTCCAGTATGGCGTTGAGTTTTTCCTGTTCTACTTCTCTGCTCGCATCATAGCTGCGGCAGGATTGGCGCGTTTGCGCGATTTCGGTAAAATTCATATGGATTTTCCTCCTTTGATCAATTCATTGAGCAGCCCCTCGCAGCCTGCCTTGACGTCGGCATAGGTCACGTCAAAGCGACGGGTGTACCACGGGTCGGCAACGTCGCCGCCTTTTGGGGTATAATCCATGAGCTTTCGGATCTTGCCCTGCGGGTCACCGCCAAGGATGCGGTGCATATTGCGTATATTGGCAGCGTCCATGCCCACAAACAGATCGTATTTATCGTAATCGGCACGGCAGAGCTGCACGGCACGCTTGCCTTCGCACAAAATGCCATGCTTGGCAAGCTCGGCTTTGGCAGGCGGATAGACGGGATTGCCCACACCGTTCCATATCTCCTCGGTGCTGGTGGCACTTGACGCGACCGTGAATCGGTCGGCAAGACCTTGCTTTGCGAGCATGTTTTTGAACACAAATTCCGCCATGGGGCTGCGGCAGATATTACCGTGGCAGACGAACATAACGCGCATCATAGGTCACCTCCTGATGGGATTTTCTTTATTATAGCATAGAATAGAGGATTTTTCAAGAGAAAGAAGAGAGTTTATGGAGAAAGGGCTTGCATGGAAAGTTTGTAGGGGAGGATATCATCCTCCCGCCGGTAATGACACTGGGCATCCGCTTGGGTGTCGATACTACAAATCTAATCCTGGCGGGAGGATAATATCCTCCCCTACAAAAACCAAAAAAAGAACGGCTAACACATGTTAACCGTTCTTCTCCTTAATATTACGTGTGATTTGCAAAATCGCCACGGGCTTCCATCATGCTGTACTGATCAATGGCAGCCTTGATGATGACCTTGGCTTCCTCCGCGCTGTGCAGCTCCTTCACTGCGGTCTGCTTGTTCTCCAGCTGCTTATACACGATAAAGAAATGCATAATTTCGTCAAATACGTGGGGAGGCAGCTCGTCAAGAGACTTGACATCGCGGTAGGTGGGGTCGTTGCAAGGCAGCGCAATGATCTTATCGTCCAGCTTACCGCCGTCGATCATGCGTACCACACCGATGGGATAAACGTCCACCAGCGTCATGGGATAGATGGGCTCGCCACACAGCACAAGCACGTCAAGCGGGTCTCCGTCGTCCGCAAAGGTACGCGGAATAAAGCCGTAGTTTGCGGGATAGTGCGTTGCGGTGTACAAAATGCGGTCAAGGCGGCAAAGTCCCGTCTTTTTGTCCATTTCGTATTTGCACTTGCTGCCCTTGGGAATCTCAATAACACCCGTAAACTTCTCGGGGGTAATCTCTGCGGGATCAATATCATGCCAGATATTCATAAGTTGCCTCCTTAAATCATTTTGTTGAAATTATTTGATATAGTCAAACTCAAAATCGTAGATGCAAACGGTGTTGCCGTCGCGACAGCCCTTCTGCTCAAGTGCCTCAAACACACCGCTCTTTTGCAGTACCTTCTGGAAATAGTTGAGAGACTCGTAGTCGCTGAAATTGATGGTACCCATCAGATTATACAGCCACTCGCCCTCCACGTAGTACACACCGTGGTCGTAGGTGATGGTGGTATCCTTGCCACCGCCAACGTATGCGTCTTCCTCTGCATACTCCGCAGCGTACACGGTCATGGGCGGCAGATCGACCAAGCGGTCAGCCACACGGCGGATCATTTCGTTAAGTCCCTGCCCCGTTGCGGCAGACACGTACATCAGCTCCCAGCCGTTCTCCTTGACAAAGGCTTCAAACGCCTCCACGTCCACCTGCTCGGGGTCCAGCACGTCGATCTTGTTGGCAATGATGATCTGCGGGCGGGATGCAAGCTCGGGAGAATAACGCTCCAGCTCGGTGTTAATGGTAATGATATCCTGTACGGGGTCTCTGTACTCAACAGAAGCAACGTCAACTACGTGGAGCAGCAGTCTGCAGCGGTCCACGTGGCGAAGGAATGCATGTCCAAGACCCGCACCGTCAGCCGCACCCTCGATCAAGCCGGGGATATCCGCAGCCACAAAGCCGCTCTCACCGCCCGTGCTGACCACACCCAGATTGGGAGAAAGCGTGGTAAAGTGATAATCCGCAATCTTGGGCTTTGCCGAGCTGATGCGCGCCAAGATCGACGACTTACCCACGCTGGGATAGCCGATCAGACCCACGTCTGCAAGCATTTTGAGCTCAAGCAGCACTTCCTTTTCCTGTCCGCGCGTGCCGTTCTTGGCAAACAGCGGCACCTGTCTTGTGGGAGGGGCAAAATGCTTATTGCCCCAGCCGCCCTTACCGCCGCGGCAGCAGATAAAGTCCGCACCGTCGTTCTCGGACATATCGTGGATGATCTTGCCGGTCTCCACGTCCTTGATCAGCGTTCCGGGGGGGACCAGCACGACTGCATCCGCACCGGTTGCACCGTGGCACTTAGCCCCCTTGCCGTCACCGCCGCGCTCGGCTATGAACTTGCGCTGATAGCGGAATGCAAGCAGGGTGTTTGCACCGGGATCGATGCGGAACACCACGTTACCGCCCTTGCCGCCGTCACCGCCGTCGGGTCCGCCTGCGGCTACGTATTTTTCACGGCGGAAGGACACGGCACCGTTGCCGCCGTCCCCTGCCTTGAGATATACCTTTACGTTATCTATAAACATAGTAAATTCCTTTCAAAATGAATCATTCCATCCCCGCCCGAGATCCTTCGCGGCGCATTTCTTTGCCTGTCATTCTCGAGCGAAGCGAAGAATCTTGGCAAAGAAATGCTTGCTCGAGGATGACAGGGCGGGGGGGATATCAGATAATCAGACCTTGTCGTCGCCCTTCTGACGAATGATGAGCTTGATGGGCGTACCGCGGAAGCCAAAGGTCTCGCGCATGCAGTTTTCCAGATATCTTTGATACGAATAGTGGAACAGCTCGATGTTGTTACAGAAGATGACGAACGTGGGAGGAGCAACGCTGATCTGCGTCATATAGTAGATCTTGAGTCTTCTGCCCTTGTCCGTGGGAGGCTGGGTGCGCATGGTTGCCTCTGCCAGCACGTCGTTGAGCATACCGGTCGAGATGCGCGTGTTAGCCTGGTTGTGCACGTAATTGATGTGCTCGTAAATGTTGGGAATACGTTGTCCGGTCTTGGCAGATACGAACAGAATGGGCGCATAAGGCATATATGCCAGCGCAGTACGGATCTTATCGGTATACTGCTTGACCGAATTGTTGTCCTTTTCAATAGCATCCCACTTATTGACCACGATAATGGTCGCCTTGCCTGCCTCGTGCGCAATGCCCGCGATCTTTTCGTCCTGCTCGGTAATACCGGTGGACGCGTCGATCATAAGCAGGCACACGTCTGCACGCTCCACAGCCATATGTGCACGCAGCACGCTGTACTTTTCGATCTTATCGTCGATCTTTGCCTGACGGCGAATGCCCGCAGTATCGATAAAGGTAAACTTGCCGTAATCGTTCTCTACCTTGGTGTCAACTGCGTCACGCGTCGTGCCTGCGATATCGGATACGATCATACGCTCCTGACCGATAAAGCGGTTGATGATAGAGGATTTGCCTGCGTTGGGCTTACCGATGACGGCAACCTTAATGCTGTCGTCCTCTTCCACGGTGTCATCCCACTCGCCAAGCGCATCCATGCAGGCGTCCAAAAGGTCGCCCGAGCCCGTACCGTGAATCGAAGATACGGCAATGGGATCGCATGCAAAGCCAAGCTCGTAGAACTCGTAAAATTCGTAAGGCAGATCACCGATGCGGTCGCACTTGTTGATGCAAGGCACGATGGGCTTGCCCGAACGCTTGAGCATGACCGCGATATCACGGTCGCTGGCGGTCAGTCCCGTGCGCACGTCGCACATGAACACGATCACGTCCGCGTCGTCGATAGCGACCTGCGCCTGCGTTTTCATCTGGGAAAGGATGATATCGGTGGTCTTGGGCTCAATACCGCCGGTATCGATCACGGCAAATCTTCTGCCCCTCCACTCGGTCTCACCGTAAATTCGGTCACGGGTCACGCCCGGTACGTCCTCAACAATGGAGCGACGCTCACCGATCAATTTATTAAACAGGGTCGATTTTCCCACGTTGGGGCGACCCACGATCGCAATAATAGGTTTAGACATCTATATTTTCTCCTTTAGTCACATAATTTCACGCCAAGCACCGACTCGATAAATCCGACGCCGTCATTTGCCGAGGGACAAACGGGCACTCCGAGAATTTCCGAAAGCTGCGGCACAGTCATATCGTCAAGCAGAGTATTCTCCCCTGCGCGCAGAGTATTCTCGGGGATGAGCAGGCAATCGCCAAGGTCCTTGCCCGCAAGCTGCTCGGATATATCCTTACCCGTAAGCAGTCCTGCAACCGTGATAGTTTCGCCGAAAAAGTGATTGATAATGCGGTATACGTTTACATCCAAGCCGTCAAAGGCACGCTCAAGCTGTGCTGATAGCTTGCAAACGGTATCGTAAGCCGCTACGCCCGTGGCAATGCTGACGCGTCTGGGGGCTGTGAATTTTTCGCTGTATTCGTCGGCATACTCCAGCTCGGTGGCAACCTCGGAACAGAGCGAGGTGATCATACCCACGCCGTTTTCGATCTGGTCGTAGTCACCGTAGTATGCTTCACCCGGCAAAGGCAGCCCTGCACTCAGATACAGCTCGTCGGCACAGCAGAAAATGCGCTTGCCGAATTCGCGCTCGCACTCGTCACCGACGCGGTTGACCTGCTCGATGATGCGTGCGCTTTCCTCGGGGGTATAGGGGGTCAGCTCGTACAGCTTGTCGCGGTAGCGCGTCAAGCCCGCGGGCACGATGGACACCGAGGACATGGCGGGATAGAGGGCTTTGAGGTCGGCAAGCGAGCGGTCAAGCTCATCGCCGTCATTGATACCGCGGCACAGCACGATCTGTCCGCACAGCGTAATGCCCGCATCTGCAAGGCGGCGCATGTAAGAAAGTACCTCGCCCGCGCGCTTGTTATGCAGCATAAAGCAACGCAGCTCGGGATTGGTGGTATGCACCGAGATATTAACGGGGCTGATATGCATTTCGATGATGCGATCGATATCGCGGTCATGCATATTGGTCAGCGTAATGTAGTTGCCGTGCAGAAAGGAAAGGCGGGAGTCATCGTCCTTGAAGTAGAGCGTCTCGCGCATGCCCTTGGGCAGCTGATCGATAAAGCAAAAGATGCACTTATTCTCGCAACGCTGCTTTTTATCCATGAGCGGCGTTTCAAAATCCAGACCGATATCGTCGTATTCGTGCTTGTGGAGCGTGACGTTAACAAGCTCCGCACCGCGGTGCAGCACCATTTCAATGGTGGTATTGGCAAGATAAAAACGGTAATCCAGCACGTCACGGATCTCGCGTCCGTTGATCGAAATCAGAATATCGCCTGCCTGCACGCCGTGTCGCGCAGCACGGCTTCCCTTTTCCACGCCCGTGATGGTAACCATTCTCATCCCCCCTTTGGGCATAGTTATACATTTTAATCATAATATTATAGCATAAGAATTCCCTTTTGTCAAATGTTTTTTGCGGAATTTATTTAGAAAACTCATGAAATTCTCACGAAAGTTTTGATCAAACTTTTTCAAAAGTTTGTGCAGGTCGAGGGCGCAAAGCCCTCGTCGCTCGTCGCAACGAGCGAAATTCTTTTCACGCCGTTTTTGGTTCTTTTTGCGGCAATTTTGCCAAAAAGAACGGAGTGAGTCAAATCAACGTATCCCACGAGATATTATGTGAGAAAACCGTTTCCGTTCTTTTTGAGCAAGGAGCTGCAAAAAGAACCAAAAACAGCGAAAGATAAGTTTCGCCTCTGCGGAGGCGACCAAGGGCGCTGCCGGTTGAGTTTTAGATGCTGGACTTCTGCGAAGTTCAGCATCAGGGTGGCGTCAGAAACACTCGAAAGTATGATAACATTCACACGCCACCATGCTTTTCTGAAAAAGGCGGGCGAAAACTTTTCATTGTTTTTGGGGTAGAAAAAAAGGACAGTTTCCTGTCCTTTTTTCTATTTTAGACGGTATGGATGCCGTTTGCCTTGTCGGCATTGGCGTCTACGCCGTACTTCTGGTTCTTTCTGTACTCAAAGAACTTGAGCGCGATCTGCTCGAACAGCGCATAGGAAAGCACGTCCTCGTCCTGCTCGACAAGTCCTGCGGGAATGCGTGCGCGGATAGCGTCCAGCTCGGGAGCAAGATCGTCTGCGGGTCTGTAGGCAATGCGCTGCGCGTCACCGATGATGCTCTTTGCAAACGCATCGTCGATCTCCATGGGCGTCTTGCCGTACTTACCAAGTACGATATCCTTGAATTCCTTGGTCACGGTCTTGTAACGCTGACCCATGATGACGTTATACACAGCCTGCGTACCAACGATCTGCGACGAGGGGGTAACCAGAGGAGGATAACCAACGTCTGCACGGACGCGCGGTACTTCCTCAAGCACCTCGGTCAGCTGGTGGGATCTGCCTGCGTCAGCAAGCTGCTTCATCAGGTTGGAAAGCATACCGCCGGGCACCTGATAAAGCAGCGCGTTGACGTCAACTGCCAGTGCCTTGGGATTGAGCTGACCCGATGCCAGGTACTTCTCACGCAGAGGTGCGAAGTGCTTGGAGATCTTATTGAGCTGATTCAGATCAAGTCCGGTGTCGTAAGGCGTTCCCTGCACCGCTGCCACAAAGGTCTCTGTGGGAGGCTGGGAGGTACCCATTGCCATGGGAGAAATTGCGGTATCCACTACGTCCACGCCTGCCTCTGCAGCCTTCAAGAGCGTCATGGAAGCAAGACCTGCTGTATAGTGGGTGTGCAACTGTACGGGAAGGCTGGTGCTTGCCTTGAGCGTCTTGACAAGCTCGTAAGCATCGTAAGGCTTAAGCAAGCCTGCCATGTCCTTGATGCAGATAGAATCCGCACCCATTTCCTCAAGCTGCTTTGCGTACTTTGCGTAATACTCCATGGTATATACGGGACCCGTGGTATAGCTGAATGCAGCCTGCACGTGACCGCCCTCGCGCTTGGTCGCGTCAATGGCAGTCTTTAAGTTACGGGGATCGTTGAGTGCGTCAAAGATACGAATGATATCAATACCGTTGGCAATGCACTTCTGCACGAAATATGCAACCACGTCGTCGGAATAGTGGCGATAGCCCAGAATGTTCTGACCGCGGAACAGCATTTGCAGCTTGGTATTCTTGACGTGTGCACGGATGGTGCGCAGTCTTTCCCAGGGATCTTCATTGAGAAAACGCATGCAGGAGTCAAAGGTTGCGCCGCCCCACGCCTCAAGGGAGTGGTAGCCGACCTTATCCATTTCCTCCAGGATAGGAAGCATTTCCTCTGTAGTCATTCTCGTCGCAATGAGTGACTGGTGAGAGTCACGCAGTACGGTTTCTGTAATTTTGAGTTGTGCCATATTGTCAATTACCCTTTCTTAAGCAAACATGGACAGGAATACGCCTGCCGCGACTGCAGAGCCGATAACGCCTGCAACGTTGGGTCCCATGGCGTGCATGAGAAGGAAGTTGGAGGGATCCGCCTTCTGACCCTCGATCTGCGAAACACGTGCTGCCATAGGAACAGCGGAAACGCCCGCAGAGCCGATCAGCGGATTGATCTTGCCGCCCGTGATCCAGTTCATGATCTTTGCGGTGATCAAGCCGCCGCAGGTGGAAATGCAGAATGCAACCAGACCGCAGAAGATGATCAGCAGCGTTTCAAAGCGCAGGAAGTTTGCGGCACTTGCCGTAGCACCTACGCTGATGCCGAGGAATACCGTGACGATATTCATCAGCTCGTTCTGCACCGTCTTGGAAAGACGCTCGGTCACGCCGCACACGTTGAGCAGGTTACCAAACATCAAGCAGCCGATCAGCGTCAGCGCGTCGGGTACGATCAAGCCAACGACAACGGTCACCACGATGGGGAAAATGATCTTTTCCAGCTTGGATACGCTGCGCAGACCCGTCATTTTGATCTGTCTTTCCTTTTTGGTGGTCAAAAGACGCATAAAGGGAGGCTGGATCATGGGAATGAGCGCCATGTAGCTGTACGCTGCAATCGCGATCGCGCCAAGCAGCGAGGGGGCAAGCGTTTTGGTAACGGTGATGGCAGTAGGTCCGTCCGCACCGCCGATGATACCGATCGCAGCGGCTGCCTCAAGTCCGAACATTGCGGAAAGCAGAGCTGCCGAGAAAGCTACGAACACGCCAAGCTGCGCGCCCGCACCGATGAGTAGGCTCTTGGGATTTGCGATCAAAGGAGTAAAATCGGTCATCGCGCCGATGCCGATAAAAATCAGACAGGGGTAAATACCAAGCTTAACGCCAAGGTACAAAAGGTCAAGCAGACCGCCGTGATGCAGCACGTGCATGTAATCCACCGATTCCGCGATAAAGAAATCCAGGTGGAACATACCTGCACCGGGCAGGTTTGTCAGCAGCATGCCTACGGCGATGGGCAGAAGCAGCAGCGGCTCAAACTTCTTGCCGATGGCAAGATAGATGAGCACGAAGGAAACCAGCAGCATCACTACCGTTTGCCAGCAATTTACGTCAAACGCCCACGCTTGGTCTGCAAGCGAAAACATGCCTTCACCCTCGGCAGCCTTGAAAAACAGCTGCCAGATACCCGTGCCTGTCAGAAATTCTAACAAACTGTCAAGCATAATACGTATCCTTTCGGGCTTAGTTCATGGTGATGATGACCTGATCGGCAGTAACAGAGGTGCCCTGTGCAACCTCAACCGATGCGATAGTGCCGTCCTGGGGAGCAAAGATCTCGTTTTCCATCTTCATAGCCTCAAGTACGGCAACAACTGCGCCCTTGGCAACCTTTTCGCCTGCCTTGACGTTCACCTTGAGAATATTACCGGGCATGGGAGCCTTGATCTGTACGCTACCCTGTGCACCGCTTGCCTTGGGAGCTGCCTTAGGTGCTGCCTTGGGAGCGGGGGCTGCCTTGGGTGCTGCTACGGGAGCGGGAGCTGCGTCCTCGCTGACCTCTTCTACTACGACGTCATATGCCGTTCCGTTTACGGTAACTGTAAATCTTTTCATTGTAATGTACCAAACCCTTTCTCAATTTTGTTTGTTCCAAGCGCCGCCCTTACGCGTAAAGGACACGACGCGAAATCCGCTTTCAAATTGACCCTTGTATTCCTCGCTTTGCAGCATAGCCGCAATCGCAGCGGTAATGGCTGCCACGATCTCGCCCTCATCCTCTTCGGAAGCGGCAATCACAGCACTCTCCTCCACGGGAGCTGCCGCCACCTCGACTGCCTTGGCAAGGGCTGCCTGCTTTGCAGCCTTTTTTGCGGGAATATCATGCAAAAAGACCTTCATCAAAGCCACAACACCCCACAGAATGCTCAGCACAAGGAAGATCATCACCATACCCTGCACCGATACCAGCACGGCGTACTTGATACGCTCTGCCGAGAAAAAGCCGCCCAGCTCTTCGTTTGTGGGATTTTTCTTTTGGCTTTCGGTTTCTTGCTCGGTCACCGTGCTCTCGATCTCAGCAGCCTCGGTCTCGCTTGCAGCGCAAATACCAAGCACGCTCATGCCAAGCAGCAGCGCAAGCACCGAAACAAGTGCCAAAAGCCTTGTCAAAATTCTTTTATTCATATCTTCCTCCTATCAGAGAGGCAGATTTGCATGACGGCGGGAGAGCGTGCCGTCAGCCTTGGTGTTCAGCATATAAAGTGCTGCGCAAATGCGGGCACGAAGCTCCTCTGCGGGCACGATATCGTCGATATCGCCCTTCTCTGCTGCTGCCTGCGCGCTTGCGTGGGTTGCCTTGTACTCCGCCTCCACCTCGGCTCTGGATTTATCAGCCGTGATCTCGTCGTTATGCAGGAATGCAACTGCCGTTGCGGGATCCATTGCGCTGATGCACGCCTCAGGAAGTGCGAGTGCCAGATCCGCACCCTGTGCGCGGCTGCCCAGCAGCGTAAACGCTGCACCGTATGCGTTACCGGTCACAACGCTCACCTTTGCGCAGGTGGCGTTTGCGTAAGCACCCGAAAGTGCGCCGTACGCCTTGACACCGCAAGCGGTGCACTTGGGCGCGATGCCCTCGGAGTCTACCAAGGTCACAACGGGAATATGCAGGCTGTCGCAAAGAGACACCAGGCTTGCCGCACGGCGTGCGCCCTTGTGGGTCAGCTTGCCGCCGTTCTGCGCGCGGTCGGTTGCAACCACACCAACGGTCACGCCGCCAATGGTTGCGATTGCCAACAGCATGCCGTCCTTTTTCTGCTCGCCCAAGAGCAGTACGTTGCCTGCGTCACAAATATCGTCAAGCAGTGCGCGGGTGTCCTGCACGTCGGCAAGGGTTGCGCGCTCCGCAGGATCTGCGACCTGCATGATCGCACAGTCTTTATTGTTGGAAGGCAGAAGCTCAATCAGCTTTCTTGCAGCCGAGAATGCCTCGTCCTCGCTCTTGCAGATCAGATCTGCATCGAGTGCTTCATCCTTTTCGGTGATCAGGTAGACCTTTGCGGTGTCGGCTGCGATCTTGACGTCAAACATGCCTGCCGCTACTGCACAAAGACCCGTGCAGCTGCCCGAGATCACGCTGATCTGCGGGATCACACCGGATGCCGCACTGATATCAGCCAGCAGCTGTCCGTACGCGGACAGCACTGCGCTGCCCTCGGGTACGAGTGCGCCTGCGCTGTCAAACACACCGATGACGGGTGCGCCTGCACTCATTGCCATTTTGTAAAGCGCGGTGATCTTTTTCGCGCCCGTTGCATCAAACGCGCCCTTCATGCGGTCGCCATCCTGTACGAAAGCGAATGCCAGCTTACCGTCTACAGAGCCGTAGCCGCAGATCACGCCCTCATACTCCTCGGCACAGCCCGCACGCTTGATGTAAGCACCCGTTTCGACAAACGTGCCCGCATCAAACAAAAGCGCGATCTTCTGATTGCCTTTGGTTTGCGTTCTTTCCATTCAGAAGTCCTCCAAGTTGCCTAAATTTACGCGAAAATCGGCTTGATTTAACATCAAAAACCATTCTCCGCCAGTTTAATTATATAATAACATAATATGAAGAGTTTGTCAAGGAAAAATCTTGACAAAAGCAAAAAAAGCGTTGCGCCCTTCCCCGGGCGCAACGCGCATGCTTTTGCTTTATTTGTACAGCTCCCTGACCACGGTATCCACAGCCGTAGTGTTCATGTTGCACTTGAGCACGTAAGCGGGCACGTGCTCGACCGTGTGGTGGAGCAGCTCCACGAATTTATCCGCCGTGTCGCGGTTGGCGGGCGGCAATATCTGCTCGCTAAGACGGTGCGTGAACTCCTCTTTTCCGATGGCTTTGATCTCGTTTGTCTTGGCTTGCTCCAAGAATACCACGGCATCAAGCGCACGGGCGGTGTTGGTCTGCCAGCCCTCCTTGCCGCACCAGGGCGTACCGTGGGCGATCAGCTTGCCCTCTCGCAGCGCAAGCAAGGGCTTGTCACCGTTAATCACGGTCACGTCCTTGCCGAATTTATCCTTCCAAAGACCGATATGCGTGCTCTTTCCCGTGCCTCTCTTGCCCGAAAACGCAATGCACTTGCCTTTATAGGTAATCACCGCGGAGTGGAAGAGATACGCGTCATACTCCGCCATTTTGCGGCAAAGCTGACGGTTGATCAGATAACTCTCCGCCATGGGCGCGGTCAGATTCCAGGTCGCGCCCGAGAGCATGCGGTGCACCTCGTCGCTCGTGATCTGCACGCGGAATGCGGGCTCCTCCCCGTTTCTGACAATATAGTCTCTGCAAACGTCCTCAACAAACCCATAGCGGTTGTCGATCTCTACGCAAACGCCTGCAACCTTGATTGTAAACATAAGTCATTCTCCTTTCGATTAAAGGATAAAAAAGCAAAAGGCGGGAAAGCTCCCGCCTCTCGATCATTCCATATACATGCTGTCCACATGTGCCTGTACGTACTTGAGCATTTGCTTTTGCATATAGGCACGATTGTCCATAAAGAAGCGGCTGATCTTTTCAATATTGTCTGCGTGATGCTCACGTAAGAACACAAGCGTTGCTCCCAGCTGTGCATCGTCGTTATCACTCAGTGCGTCGCAGATCGAGGAAATGATGGCAACGTCTGCCTTGGCAAACAGCTGCCAGTACTCGGGGCTGTTACGCTCGGTCAGGTCGTAGATCATCTTGTAAGCCATCAAAGGACGGTACACTTCGTTCTTTCCGAAGCGGTGATCGTCGCTGCCCACGATATTTGCACTCCAGACCTGACGCTCGGAGGAAGCCATGCGAGACATAAAGTAACCCATGCGCTTGTTGACCATATCAAAGGTCAGCTCAGCGGGTCTGATATTCTTTCCCGTGTTTTTATCGTAGAGGAAGAAATGCTTGGTAACCGTAGTGGTAAGCATTGCAAGGTACATCACAAGTCCGCCAAGAGCCAGGAAAAGCACGGCAGCTAGCATGAGCATGACGTTAATAAGCCCTACGTTATTGCTCCAGCCTGCGATCGTGGCAACCGCCATCACGACGGCGATCAGCAAACAAACAACACCTGCAACAAGCAGAATAGTCGACAAATTTTTCTTCAAAGAATCCATGTATTTATTCCTCTTTTCCGGAGTGATCTGTATTTCAAAACGCAAAAAAACTGCGCACACAAGCGTACATCATGATTATATCACAAAATCTGCACTTTTGCAAGAGATTTTTCAAAATTTTATCAAAACAAAAGCAAGGACAGGCAACTTGCCCGCCCTTGCTTGAGCGTAATACGTCAGTGACGTTTTTTGAATATGCAAGAAGCTGCAACCGCAAGGCATGGAATGAGTGCTGCGGTCAATACCGAACCGCATCCTCCCTTACTTTGCTCTGCCTGCGTTTCTGCATTTGCAGGCGTTTCTGTCACTTGCTCCGTCGTGATCTCTTCGGTCACCTCTTCGGTCACCTCTTCGGTCGCAGGCTCCTCGGAGGTAGCGCCTGACTCATCCTCAAAGAAAATGTCAAACTCATACTTCCCCGCCTTGGGAGCGGTAAAGGTTACCTCACCCTCGTAAAGCTCACCGTTGATCTCAAAGCCGAGCATCTTGCGACCGGTAATGGGCCAATACATACATTCATCGCTGAACGCATAGCTCTCACCCTCTTCAAGCTCCACATCCAAGGTCATCTTCTGAATGGCGTTGAGTGCGCCGGGCGTGGGCTGATCACATGCCGAGAGCACGTAACCGCGGCGAGCGTCAAAAGTATACTCCTCGAAAGCATAATCCGTTACAGCCTCGTCTATCAGCGTGTAGCCGCCAAAGTCCCAAGTGAAATTGATGGTTTGATTATCCATCGGCTCGCCGAACAAGATCACGTTTTCGTAGTCAAGCGTTGCCCAGAAAACCATATTGGGATTATCGAGATAACTGCCCGTCAATACGCCGTCCGGTGCGTTTGCAGTATCGTTCATGGCATCATTCTGCAGCGCAATACCGTACGTACCAATGCCGGAATTGATCACGTTGAAATTCTTGGGGTTACCTCCATTGGTCGCATTGCCGTTACCGTCAACCGCAATCACCTTAACGCTCTCGGGAATGCCCCAATGTGCGCGGAAATCATCTATCGACATACCCTTACCATCGTTGAATGCGGCACGGTATGCATCGTAATACATCATCCACAGCACAACCACCTCACCGGGTGCGACCATGCAGGTATCGGGGTTGGTGGGCATGTTGGACAGATCACCGATAATCCCCGTATTGGGAACAAGGGTGGCGTCGTCCAGATAATCACCCGGCTTGAAGGGCGTGTATCTTTGCACGGTATTTTCAAATTCGGGGGTTTCACGCCTTGCATTACTATAAGTAATGGCATAATTATACAGGTCTAATTCTCTGCCGGAGTTGTTGTATATTTCGATAAACTCAAAGCAGTCCTCATCAACGTCTTCGGTGTAACCGTTGGTATATCCCTCTTTTCCCATTTGGTTTGCGCCAAATTCGGTGATGATCCAATCCGAGGTCGCGGTCTGTTCCTGTGCAAAAACACGGGGCATGGCAAATAAGCTTACGGCAAACACAAGAGCAACCAAGAATACGAGATACTTTTTCATAATTTGTTTCTCCCTAATTGAATATTGGTATGCCTGTCCGAAGTTGATATATGTATTGTACCATATATGGTAAGAGCTGTCAATACCCCGGGCACAGTTTCACTTGCCAATCGTCGAATTGCTTTGTGATTATTTTCACGAGAATTTGCAAGTTCCTATTGACCTTTCTTGCAAATTGTGATATAATCATGGTAATTCATTTTCCACGGAGGCTCCCTTTATGAAAGCAGTAACTCTGTACGAGTCCGGCGTGTTTTTGTGCAACGGTGCACCCTGCCCCGGCAACTGTGACCGCGATGCAAATTCCGCCCGCAAAAAGACGATCGCGGCAAGCATCCTTTCTGCACATAACACCGATACAAGTAATGACCAAGACGTCCTGAAAATCCGTTTTGACGCCTTGATTTCTCACGATATTACCTACGTTGGCATCATTCAGACTGCGCGCGCCTCGGGACTTACCAAATTCCCCGTTCCTTATGCGCTGACCAACTGCCACAATTCGCTGTGCGCGGTGGGCGGCACCATCAACGAGGACGACCACGTGTTCGGGCTTTCAGCAGCCAAAAAATACGGCGGTATTTACGTGCCCGCCAACCAAAGCGTCATTCACTCTTATGCAAGAGAGCAGCTTGCATTATGCGGTGGCATGATCCTTGGCTCCGACTCCCACACCCGCTACGGCGCTTTGGGCACCATGGCTGTCGGTGAGGGTGGCCCCGAGCTTGTCAAGCAGCTGCTCTGCAACACCTACGACATTCCCGCACCCGAGGTGGTGTTGGTATATCTGACGGGCACGCCCCGCCGCGGCATCGGTCCGCATGACGTAGCGCTTGCGCTTGTGGGCGCAGCATTCCCCGGCGGCTTTGTCAAGAACAGAATTCTTGAATTTGTCGGCCCCGGTGTGGCAAACCTCTCCATGGATTTCCGTAACGGCATTGACGTCATGACCACCGAGACCACCTGCCTTTCTTCTATCTGGACGACCGACGAGGTCACCAAGGAATTTTACGAAACGCATGGCAGAGGCGAATATTACGCACCTCTTGCTCCCGAGGACGGTGCTTACTACGACCGCATGATCGAGATCAAGCTCGACGAGGTTGAATCCATGATCGCGCTGCCCTTCCACCCCTCCAACGCATACACCATCCATGAATTCAACGCACGTGCTGCCGAGCTGCTTGCAGGCGTGGAAGCCGAGGCAGCCCAGCTGTTCCCCGGTGCGCCCCTTTCCTTGACGGGCAAGGTTGATGCGCAGGGCGTGCACGCCGATCAGGGCGTGATCGCGGGCTGTGCGGGCGGTATGTACGAATCCATCTGTGAGGCGGATGCGATACTCAAGACCGGTGACGTGGGCGACGGTGCATTCTCGCTCTCGGTCTATCCCACCAGTATTCCCGTTTCCCTGGAGCTGACAAGACAAGGCGTAACCGCCTCGCTCTTGGCACAGGGTGCTGTCATCAAGCCCTCTTTCTGCGGCCCTTGCTTCGGTGCGGGTGACGTGCCTGCCAACAACGGGCTTTCCCTGCGCCACACCACGCGCAACTTCCCCAACCGCGAGGGCTCCAAGCCCGGTGAGGGACAGATCTCCTGCGTCGCGCTCATGGACGCAAGAAGCATTGCGGCAACCGCGGCAAACGGCGGCGTGATCACGGCGGCAACCGATCTCGATTACGATTACGCGCCCCTGCCCTATCAGTTTGACGCATCTCCCTACCAAAAGCGCGTCTACAACGGCTACGGCAATCCCCAGCCCGATACCGCTTTGGTCATGGGTCCCAATATCACCGACTGGCCCGCACAGTACGCGCTGGCGGACAACCTCCTTGTCGAGCTGGCGGCGGTCATTCGTGACCCCGTTACCACCACCGACGAGCTCATCCCCTCGGGCGAAACCTCGTCGTACAGATCCAATCCCCTGCGCCTTGCGGAATTTGCGCTCTCCCGCCGCTGCCCCGAATACGTCGGTCGTTCCAAGGCGATAGCAGCGCAGGAAAAAGACCGCATAGCGGGCGAGATTTCCGAAAAGCTGCACACGGCTCTCTCTTGCGTAGGCGATGCAGATGCGCTGGCGCAGAACACGCAATTCGGCTCTTGCATGTTTGCAAACAAGCCGGGTGACGGCTCGGCACGCGAGCAGGCGGCATCCTGCCAGAAGGTGCTGGGCGGCTTTGCCAACATTTGCTATGAATTTGCCACCAAGCGTTACAGATCCAACTGCATCAACTGGGGCATTCTTCCCTTTACCCTGGATGCGGACACCCCCTTCCCCTACACCGAGGGCGACTTTGTGTTCGTGCCCGATATCAGAGAAAAGCTGATGGCAGGCTGCGAGCAGTTTGATGCAACGGTCATTTGCGCCGACGGCACAACCGCTCCGCTGACCTTGTACGTCAAGGGCTTGACCGAGACCGAAAAGCAGATCATTCTGGACGGCTGCCTGATGAACTATTACGCTAACGGAAATAAGTAAATATGTATAACGGCGATTATAAATTCGCAATCAACGCCATGGGCGGCGCGCATCTGCCGCCCGATGCGCACGCAGCACTTTTGCGCGAGGTTGGCTGGGACGGATTTTTTACCGGCTGGAACACCGAGAAAACACCGCTTTGGCGCAAGGCTGCAGACGAGCAAGGCTTGCTCTACACCTCGATCCACGCCCCCTTTACGGGTGTGGCTGCCATGTGGCAGGGCGGCGAGGCGGCGCAAAATGAAACCGAAACGTACGTCTCCTGCCTGGAGGATTGCGCCAAGCACGCTATTCCCGTGATGGTTCTGCATCCCTTTATCGGATTTGAGGATCACACCCCCACCGATGCGGGCATTGAATACTTTGCCAAAGTAGTGGATCGCGCAGACGCACTTGGCGTGCGCCTTGGATTTGAAAACGTGGAGGGTGAGGAATATCTCGCTGCCCTGTTTGAAGCCTTTGGCTCTCGCCCCTCGTTCGGCTTTTGCTTTGATTCCGGTCACGAGCTTTGCTACAACCGCGGCAAGGATATGCTGGCTTTGTACGGCAGTAAGCTTTGCCACACGCACTTCAACGACAATCTCGGTGTGAGCGGAGAGGACATTTTCTGGACAGACGACTTGCACCTTTTAATGGGCGACGGCATTGCCGATTGGGAGGGCGTGATGCACCGCATCCGCAAAGCAAATTATTCGGGCGTGCTGACCTGTGAGCTCACGCTTGCAAACAAGCCCGGCAGAAACACGCATGACGGCTATGCCGCCATGCCTATCAAAGATTTTTACACCCTTGCGCTCTCTCGCATGAAAATGCTTGGCGCGATGGGAAAATAAAGTATTAGTTATAGCAAACTACTAAGAAAATACAACTCGCACAGATCGTTTCTATTCGCGCGCTCCCCCCTGCGCTTAACGTAGGGCAGCGCGATACTCCCCCCTCCCGGAGGGGGGCTATGAAAGACGGCATACGCTTGTCTGTTTTGATACGCAACCGACAACGGAAATATGGATTTTAAAAAGCTAAACTATTCTGCAATCCAGGCTGAAAATTCAAAGGATTACGAAACGACTGAAAAAGCCCCCCTCCGGGAGGGGGGAATAAACGCGCTGCCCTGAGCCAAGCGCCGGGGGGGAGAACGCGATATAAAAGGTTTATGACCAATAATACGGAGGAAGAACAATGAACAAGATCAAAATGACCACGCCGCTTGTCGAAATGGACGGCGACGAAATGACCAGAGTGCTTTGGCAAATGATCAAGGACGAGCTGCTGCTCCCCTTTGTTGAGCTGAACACCGAATATTACGATCTGGGTCTTGTGGAGCGCGAACGCACCAAGGATCAGGTCACCTTTGATTCGGCTTATGCGACCAAGAAATACGGTGTGGCGGTCAAGTGCGCTACCATTACCCCCAACCGCCAGCGCGTGGAGGTATATAACCTCTCCGAGATGTGGAAGTCCCCCAACGGCACCATTCGTGCGATTTTGGACGGTACGGTATTCCGCGCGCCCATTCTGATCGACTCGATCCAGCCTGCCGTGCGCAACTGGGAAGCTCCCATTACCATTGCGCGTCACGCTTACGGTGACGTTTACAAGGCAACCGAATACCGCGTGCCCACCGAGGGCAAGGCGGAGCTGGTGTTTACCGATAAGGACGGCAACGAGACCTTCCGCGAAACGGTTTACGATTTCGAGTGCCCCGGCGTGCTGCAGAGCCAGTACAACAAGGACTCCTCCATTCGCTCGTTTGCGCACTCCTGCTTCCAATATGCCATTGACACCAAGCAGGATCTGTGGTTCTCTACCAAGGACACCATTTCCAAGCAGTACGACCAGACCTTCAAGCTGATCTTCCAGGAGATCTACGACAACGATTACAAAGAGAAGTTTGAAGAGCTGGGCATTGAATACTTCTATACCCTGATCGACGATGCGGTTGCACGCGTCATCCGCTCCAAGGGCGGCTTTATCTGGGCTTGCAAGAATTACGACGGTGACGTCATGAGCGACATGGTTTCCACCGCGTTTGGCTCGCTGGCTATGATGACCTCGGTACTGGTTGCGCCCGACGGCACCACCGAATACGAGGCGGCACACGGCACGGTTACCCGCCATTATTACCGCTACCTCAAGGGCGAGGTCACCTCGACCAACCCCATGGCGACCATTTTTGCTTGGTCGGGCGCATTGCGCAAGAGAGGTCAGCTGGACGGTCTTGCCGATCTGGTTGACTTTGCCGACAAGCTGGAGGCTGCTTGCCTGCAGACGCTGGACGACGGCATTATGACCAAAGACCTTGTCGGTCTTGTCGTGCCCGGCACGCCTGTGACCTCGGTCAATTCGCTGGAATTTTTGAAGGCAATCAGAGAGAGACTTGAAAAGAAGTTGGCGTAATTTTTTGTTAATTATAAATCCCCCCGACAGATGCAAACTGTCGGGGGATCTTTTATTCTGATTCAAATATTTAATTGTGAGCGGCAAAAAAGTCCTTAACCGTCCATCGGTAGGGTGCGACGTCCTCGACGCACCGTCCTACATAAACAAATTTTCTCACAATGTAATAAGTTCTTTGTGCCTGCTCGGGGTGTCGAGGACGTCACCCCCTACCGACGGATACTGCACTTCGCCCAAGTTCGACTCCGTCAATTCACCGCAACACGGTGAATTTCCTGCGCTCAAGATGACACTCGGGGGATGGGCGAACTGCGGGAGCAAGCCCCCGCCCTACGCATCATGCTTTAAGCGTTTTCTCTAATACACTCTGCAACCTGCTTGGCGGCAACCTCAATGCCCTCTTCGGACAGGTGCAGGTAGTCGGAGCAGATGTACTTATCAATATCCGCAGCAATGGTGGCGTGCAGATCGTTGATGATGATGCCCTCTTTGCGCAAAGCGGTGGTGACTGCTTCGTTGTAGGCATTCAGACGCGCGCTGTCATGCCCCCACATGGCAAGATGCGTGGGCGTGGTGGTGGCAAAAATAACGGTTTTCCCGTATGTTTTGAGAATGCGCGCGATTCTGACCATGGTGTCGCAATAAGCATCTATAGGCGTAAACGCGCCGTCACCAAACAGATCGCACACGTCCCAAAGACCGTTGTTCCAATGGATGACGTCCGCACCCTCAATCTGCGCCTTGCAATCGTACAGCATGCGCAGCGTATACGCGGCAAAGCGTGCGTTATCATCGGACTGCCAAACAGTATAGTCCTCGCCCAGCAACTCGGCAACGCGCTTTCCGTAGCCGATCAGACGAATGGAATCTCCCAATAATACAACTTTTTTCATATCTCTTCCCTTTCATTCCCACTGATAATGATATGAGCCGCTGCCCACGGTCTCGGTTCTGTCGGGCAGACGGACGTGTGCTTTTGCGCCAAACGGCACGGTCACGTACAGGCAAGTATGTCCGAATCTCTTGACCCAGCGCACGCTGACCTGCCCCTTGATCGTATCCACGTGTGCCTGTGCCGAGAGCAAGCCGGTCGGATAATGCGGTGCGATCTCAAACTCTGCACAGCCTGGGGCTACGGGCTTGATGCCGCAAAGCGTGCCGTACAGCCACTTATAGACCGAACCGTACATGGGGTGGTTGTGCGAGTTCATGCCGTCCTCTTTCTTGAGCTCAAAGCGCTCCCAAACGGTAGTCGCCTCGTTCTGTATCATGTAGCCGTACGAGGGGTATTCCTCGCTTGTCAGAATCGTCCACGCGTCGTCCACGTAGCCGTATTTTGCAAGCATTTCCAGCATATACAGCGTGCAAAGGTTGCCCGTGGTGAACTTGTAATCGCGCTCGCGCAGGTCGTTCACCATAACGTCGGCAGCCCTTTGACAATCTGCCTCGGGAACGATGCCAAGCCAGAGCGAGAACGCTTCCGAGCCTTGCGAGCCGCCTGCCATTTTGGCACTGTCGGCATCCCACCAGCGCGCCAGCATTGCGCGCTTAATCTTGTCCGCCAACGCTTCGTACTCGGCTTGCTTGTCTGCGTTTCCGAGCTGCTTTGCCATACGGGCAAGAGCTGTGCAGTTGTAGTAGGAAAATCCCGTGGACATAAAGCGTCCGTCGGTCACGGCACTGTTGGCATCCTCGAACGAGCGGCACGCGTACGCAGGGGCTGCCCAGTCACCGTAATAAGTATAGTTCACGATGTAATCGTCGCTGCGCGAAAGCAGAGATCTCTCCCATGCTTCAAACCACGGGAAGGCTTTTTCAATCAGCTCGATATTACCGCAGAACAGGTACGTCTGCTCTCCTGCTACAAGGAAGGACGAGCACACGGGGTCTGCGGGATACTGCCCGAACAGAAAAGGCGCACAGCAGGTAAACGCGCCGTCTTCGCGTTGCTCTGCGTGAATATCACCGATCACCTTAGGGAAAATGCGCCCGATATCAAACGCATAGGGCGTGGCGGTAAAGCGCACGGTGGCGTCGTTCATCCAGCCCATGCGCTCGTCGCGCTGGGGGCAGTCGGTCAGAATGGAGTGAATGTTGGATTTTTCTGTCTGAATGGCGTTTTGGTACAGCTTAGAAACCAATGCAGAGCCGCAGACAAAGTCGCTTTCATTGGCGATATCGGTGTAAAGCGCAAGTGCTTCCACACAATAGCTGTCGGGACAAGGATAGCCTGTCAGTTCAAGATAACGGAAGCCGTGATAGGTAAACTTGGGCTGCCAAACTTCAAGATCGCGCTCGTCACCCGATGCAATATAGGTGTCTGTCTGCTTGGCGTCACGCAGAGGCAGATTGTAAAGTCCACCGTCCTCGTCCAGCATCTCGCCCATGCGCATAGTGATGGTATCCCCTGCCCGCATACCCTTTGGCAGTATAAGTCTGGGCACTCCCGCAATATTCTGCCCGAAATCGATGATATACGTGCCCGGACGCAGCATAAACATGCTTTGCGGCTCGTAGACCTCCTTCATCATGATCGGCTCAACCGTCATAGGCACAAGCTTTTCGGTAGGTGAAGGTATAATTACCGCATTCACGAAATCCTTACCGCCGCCCGGCAGCATCCATGCGGGATCGTGCAAACGTGCGTCAAAGGTTTCACCGTCAAAAATGCTGACATCGGTGATCGCATCGTGTCCGCACAGCCAAGTGTCATCGGTGACGATAGTCTGCGTGCTACTGTCCGCAAAGGTCAGCACCAGCTTGGCGATCAGCGCGGTATCTCCGAAAAATTCCACGGGGCGGCCTGCAAACACGGTGTCAAAGATCTTGGTATTGTTGTATCTCCAGCCATCCGCGACCTCTATGGCAAGGGCGTTTTGTCCTAAAACGAAGCGATATTCAAAATCGGTCACCACCGCATACTGCACCTGCTTTTTGTAGTTGGTATGTGCGGGGTCAAGATGAGCAGCATCGATCTGCTCCCCGTTCACGGTGATCTCATGATATCCGATACCTGCCACGTGCAGACACGCGCTTATGGGCTGTTCGTCAAGCACAAAATCCTTACGGAAACATATCGGAACACGTTTTTGCGCAACAGGATGCGTGATCCAAGAGGCGCAGGACAGATCCGTCATGCCATTCACAAAGGAAAAATTCCTGTCAAGCGCCTCGGCACTTTGATTGCCGTACACGTCACGAACGCTGACCATAACCAGCATACGTTGTCCTTGGGGCAACGGCTTGCCGGCATAGACCATTCTCTGCTCTACCTGCTCGCACCAGCCACTATCCCAATACAACTGCTGATCTTTTGTATAAACCCGTACACGACATGCGCATTGGCGATTATTTGGCAGATCGGAAAGCACCGACCAGGAAAAGGTGGGGTTGGCGCGGTCGGTCACCTCAGGGCGCGTCCACGTAAATTTGGACAGCTTACCGCCATCCATGTATATCTGATTGACTTTGATGTTTTCCATATTATCCACGTTTACTTTGCACGTTTGCTTCGTACGCCTTAAGTTGGTCGATCCATTCGGTGCCTACGGGAACGCCGCGCGTGTAGCACAAGTAATCCCAAACGGCATTGCTGGGCAGATTGCGGAATTCGTCCAGCAGCGCAAGTCTTGCAGTCAGGTCGCCATCCATCTCTGCCTTTTGCAGCATCGGGTACGGCTCGATCAATGCTTCAATCAGTGCCTTGCCTGCTGCGCGCAGACCGATGGTCCAAGCGGCTACGCGGTTAACGGTGGCATCGAAATAGTCAAGTCCCATAAAGACCTTGCCCGAGTCATACAGACGTCCGCGCACGACCTGCTGCATAATAGCGCTCAGATCGTCACCCTGCAGCAGCACGTGGTCGCTATCCCAGCGCACGCCGCGGCTGATGTGCAGCAGGAGCGTATCGATGTAAGGGTATACGGAAGAAATCTTATCCACAATAGACTCGGTGGGGTGGTAATGCCCCGTATCCATGCAAACGCCGATGCAGTGCGTGGCTGCATAGGCAAGATAAAACTCATGAGAACCTACGGTAAAGCACTCGGTACCGATACCGAACAGCTTGCCCTCCAGTACGTCGCGCACGTTCGCCTTGTCATAATTGACGGAAAGGATCTCGTCAAGCGAATCGGCAAGGCGCGCACGGTATGCAAAGCGGTCAGCGGGGATGTCCTTGGTGCCGTCGGGCACCCAGATGTTATTGATACACACCTCGCCAAGCTCGCGACCAATATCGTTGGCAATGGCTCTGCCGCTCTTGCCGGCTTTGATCCAGTATTCACGGGTCGCCTTGTCGGGGCTTGCCAGCGAGCAGCCGTCCTTCATCATGGGGTGGGTAAAGAAGGAAACGTTAAAGTCCATGGCATAGCCGCGGGATTTTGCCCAATCGATCCATCCGCGGAAATCCTCGGTGGTTTGCAGGTTTCTCTCGGTCGTGCCGGGCTCACCGTACATGGAGTGCAGATTGACACGCGGCTTTGTGGGCGAGAACGAAAATGCAGTATCGATATCCATGCGCATCTCTTGACCGTTGCGTGCTCTGCCGGGGTAATTACCCGTGACAAGGTTCTCGGAATGCACGCCATCGTGCTGCTCAAAGCCTACAACGTCATCACCCTGCCAGTTGTGCAGCGTGATCGGAATGGTCTTGAAAATCTCAATCGCGGCATCGGTATCCACACCGTACGCGGCGTAAACTTTCTTTGCGTCCTCATAGGCGCGCAGGATTTGCTCGGAATCTCTTTTCATGGGTATCTCCTCCTTGTATTTTATTGATTTTATTGTAGCATTTTTATCGGCATCTGTCAAGGTATTTTTCCGTAGGGGCGCATTCCATATGCGCCCGTAATAACCGTAGGGGGGATTCACGAATCGCCCGTCAATCCGTATTAGAATAATCGCGGGCGATTCTTGAATCGCCCCTACGTGTACATTATGAAGAAAAACCGCTCTTACGAGCGGTTTTTCGATCTAAATGATTTGTTTTTCATTTTTCGGTATGGCACTTCCCTGCCATGGGGCACTCGGCACATCCGCAGCCGCAGGAGGGCTTACCCTTTTTGCGACTCTTGATCATACCGATCACGATCAAAGCCACGACAACAAGCACCACCGCGCCTGTAGCCACAGAGCCGAGGTTTGCAATCAACCAATCGATGACTGTCATAGCTTACCTCAATTTATTTGGATTTTTTTGCATATTTGTTGGGACGCACGATCATAAAAATGCCCAATGCCAGCACCACAAACGCAGCGTTCAAGCCGATCACGTGCGGATTTCCCGAAATCGCCAAGCCAAACTGATAGATCATCAGCGAAACGGCATACGCAAACACGCACTGATAACCGATAGCAAAAGCCGTCCACTTTGCACTGTTCATTTCTCTGCGGATCGCACCCATAGCCGCAAAGCAAGGCGCGCACAAGAGATTAAAGATCAAGAAGGAGAAGCCTGCCAAACGGGTCATGCCCACAAAGTCAAGCACGCCGAATACCGCAACCACCTCTTCCTTTGCAACCAAGCCCATAAAGGTTGCCACGGTTGCCTCAATAGAACCAAAGCCAAGCGGTACAAACAGCCACTTGAGCGCATTACCCACAATGCCAAGCAAGCTGCTGCCCATTTCCATGCCGGGTGCAAACACAAACTTGCCGCCGATAAAGCCAAACGAAGAGCCTGCCCAGATGATGACGGCAGACAGGAGAATGACCGTGCCCGCCTTTTTGACAAACGACCAGGTTCTCTCCCACACGCTATACCAGATGTTGCTGGGCGTGGGCCAATGGTATGCAGGCAGCTCCATGACAAAGGGCGTGGGCTCACTGCAAAACATTTTGGTTTTCTTGAGCATAATGCCCGAAAGGATAACGGCTGCAATACCGATAAAATACGCAAGAGGTGCGATCCACCACGCACCGCCGAACAAAGAGCCTGCGATCATGGCAATGATGGGCAGCTTTGCACCGCACGGAATAAAGGTGGTGGTGATGACCGTCATGCGGCGGTCCTTTTCGTTTTCAATGGTGCGCGACGCCATGATACCGGGTACGCCGCAGCCCGTGCCGATCAGCATGGGGATAAAGGATTTACCCGAAAGACCGAAGCGGCGGAAGATGCGGTCCAGCACAAAGGCAATGCGCGCCATGTAGCCGCAAGCCTCCAGGAAAGCAAGCAGAATAAACAGCACGACCAGCTGCGGCACAAAGCCAAGCACCGCGCCAACACCGCCGACAATGCCGTCCACGATCAACGCCTGCAGCCAATCCACGCAGCCGATGTTTGTCAAAAAGCTTTCTACCAGCACGGGAATACCGGGCACGAAGGTCTGGGTAAACGGCAGCGTCCATCCCTCGCCGAACAAGCCGTCATTGGTAAAATCGGTCACCCACGTACCGACCGTGGAAACCGAAATGTAATACACAAGGAACATGATCACCACAAAGATGGGCAACGCAAGGATGCGGTTGGTCACCACGCGGTCGATCTTATCCGATGCCGTCATGCGGCTTGTGTTCTTTCTCTTGTAGCAGCCCTGCAGCACGTTTGCAATGTAATTGTAACGCTCGTTGGCAATGATGCTCTCGGATTCGTCATCCAGCTCCTTTTCAGCCATGACGATATCGTGCTCAATGTGCGCCACCTTTTCTGCGGGCATAGCAAGCTGCTCCAGCACCATGCGGTCACGCTCAAAAATCTTGATGGCGTACCATCTCTGCTGCTCCTCGGGCATACCGTGCACGGCAGCCTCCTCAATATGTGCAATCGCGTGCTCCACAGCACCCGAGAAATTGTGCATGGGCGCGTGCGGCTTTGTACCCGCTGCCGCAATGGCAGCCTCGGCAGCCTCCTCAATGCCTGTGCCCTTGAGTGCCGAGATCTCGACAACGGGACAACCAAGCTTTTTGGAGAGTACGGCAATATCCAAGGTATCACCGTTCTTGCGCACCACGTCGATCATATTGATGGCAATGACCACGGGAATGCCAAGCTCGGTCAGCTGGGTGGTCAGGTACAGATTGCGCTCGAGGTTAGAGCCGTCCACGATATTGAGCACAACGTCGGGACGCTCGCCCACAAGATAGTTTCTTGCAACCACCTCTTCGGGGGTATAGGGAGAAAGAGAGTAGATACCGGGCAGGTCAGTCAAGATCACGTTGTCATACTTTTTGATCTTGCCTTCCTTTTTTTCCACAGTAACGCCGGGCCAGTTGCCTACGAACTGGTTAGAGCCGGTCAACGCATTAAACAGGGTCGTCTTCCCCGCGTTGGGGTTACCTGCAAGAGCGATCCTGATTTTGCTTTGTTCCATAAAATGTTTACCTTTCGTTTTCCGGTTAGCCTATGCTAACCTGCAATCTAAAAAAATGTGTGAGGGTGCGCCTTATCAGCCTTCAACCTCAATCAGCTCTGCATCAGCCTTGCGCAGCGACAGCTCGTATCCGCGCACGTTAAGCTCCAGCGGATCCCCCAAGGGTGCCACCTTGCGTACGTAGATCTCCACGCCCTTGGTAATGCCCATATCCATGATGCGACGCTTGAGCGCGCCTTCACCGTGCAGCTTGACCACGCGGGCGGTCTGTCCTACCTTGACTTCTCTTAGCGTTTTCATTTCGTGTCCCCTTTCTCCGGAATGCGAAACCTGCTTTTTCATAGCATCTCTATGAGTTAGCATATGCTAACTGTGATTATTATATATGCTTTTACGGATTTTGTCAATATCTTGCGGATAACTTTTTCAAGTTTGGCGTAAAATCGCAGAGTACCCAAGATAGCACTTCCCTTTTTGTACATTTTGCCCATTGCGAAAAAAGCACTTGATTTTTAAGGGCTCGTGTGCTATAATGAAGGAAAGAAAACAAAGGAGGGATAGCCGTGAGCAAAATACTGGAATCGGGTGAAATGTACCTTGAAAACATACTGATGCTGCGCGATCAGCTGGAATTTGTGCGCGCGATCGACGTAGTCAAGAGCACGGGCTATTCCAAGCCCAGCATCAGCCGCGCCTTGGGTCTACTCAAGGAGGACGGCATGATCGAGGTGGATGCACAGGGACACATTACCCTGACAGCCGCGGGCGAGGCGCGTGCCAAAAGCGTATACATGCGTCACAAGACGCTGACCGCATTCTTCTGCTCGATCGGCATTGACGAGGAAACCGCCTCGGCAGACGCCTGCAAGATCGAGCACGTCATCAGCGAACAGGCGATGGTCAAGATCAGAGAGTATCTGGAAAAGCAATAACATATTCCGTAGGGGAGGAGTTTCGCCTCCCGCTTTTCATAACACAGCAATCATAGTGGGAGGGGGTCCCCTCCCGCCTGCTATAGATTTTATAGTGGCGGGAGGCGAAACGCCTCCCCTACGACTATGACACCGCATATCATGTCATGGGGTGATACAATGAAAATGAGTGTGTTATTCGCGCGGTGTTTGGACGCGCCATACGAGCAAGCTGCCGAGGCGGCGAGCTATTACATAGAGCGCAGGGGGGCTGTGCTGTATATCTATCTGCAGGACTCGGACGGTGCGCGCGACTGGAAAAACAATCTCGACTTCCCTGCCCGTCCGTATCACAGACAAAAGTCCGCAACGTGGATGGCGCACCGTGGATTTATCAAGGTATGGCACGAGATTGAGCCCAAGGTGGCTGCTGCAATTTCCGACCCCAAATTGAAGAGTATTGTGACGGTGGGATATTCGCACGGCGGGGCGTTGGCGGTGCTGTGCCACGAATACGTGTGGTTTCACCGCCCCGACTTGCGCGGACATATCCAAGGTTACGGCTTTGGCGCGCCGCGCGTGATATGGGGCAAGGTTTCCACGCTTGCGCGGCAGCGTTGGGAGAACTTTACCGTTATACGTAATCTTGACGATCTTGTCACGCATCTGCCGCCAAGCGCGCTTGGGTACGTGCACGTGGGCAAGCTTTTGGAAATCGGTTCAGCAGGCATGTATTCGCACGTGGACGCGCACCGCAGTGAGAATATCATGCGTGAGTTGGTGAGAAAAGACTTGTAGGGGCAGGCGTAGCCCCTCTTGTGTCATCCTGAGCGGAGAAAACATCCCGGGTGGATGTTTTCGGAGTCGAACTTTCAAAAATCTGCAACAAATTGCAGATTTTTGAAAGTCAAAACGCGGACAGCGTTTTGAGGATCTCCGAGCGGTTTACGTAACCTTTTTACTTTTGAATGCACGTTGCGTAAACCCATTCGAGATCCCGCTGCGTGCTATCGCACTTGCGCTTTTGCTCCGTTCCGTGTCCTCGTTCCTGCGGCACTGAACTATGCAAAAGTTCGACTTCGGGCTACGCCCTACGCTCAGGATGACACACAAGGGGATACTCCGCTCAGAATGACGGACAGTCGAGGACGCCTGTCCCTACAAAAAAGCTTAAATCTTTCAATGGTGTCACATGCAAAAGAAACCCCTTGCCAAGCAAAGGGTTTCTTTTTGATGCAATTATTGAATCGAAATGATGATATCCCCCGTGTCGGTCGTGAAGTCGCACACGCCGCCGGTCGTGGTTTTTGGGATCTCCACGCGCCCGGTATCGGTTCTGTAAGTGAAAATCTTATCGGAAAGCAGCGTGCCCGTAACGTCGCCCGTATCGGTCACTACCGTGATGGCAGCGGCATCGCAGCCCTCAAAGGTCACGTCGCCCGTATCTCTTGTGATATCAAGCTTACCCGATGCAATCACGTTGGTCAGTTTTATGTCACCGGTAGTACCCGTGGAGGTCAGGTCAAGGCAGGTCAGATTTGTCAGAAAAGTCTTGCCCGTGCTGACGTTCGCGCTGACGTTGCCTGCACATACAACGTCACTTACCGTGATCTTGCCCGAGGTGGCTCTGAGCGCAAGTGCACCGACCGACGCGTTCTCCACCTTGATATCTCCCGTGGTAGTAGCAATTCTGCAAGCTCCCGTCGTGTCTGCATAGCTGACGATATCACCCGTATCCAGCTCAATATCCATGCTTTCAAACGAGAAATTCTCGGGGATCTCAACGTCTCCCGTATCCTCCTTGACGGTCAGCGTACCGTACACGTCCTTGGGCAGATAGACGGTCACGGAAGATTCATAGACTCCGATACCGATTTCAAAATGCCCTTTGAAATCCATCCGAATTTTCAGCGTATCATCCTCCACGACTACGGAATAGACATGATTACTCGTATCTTGGGTCGCCACGCGGCATTTGCCGTCGCTTGACTTGGCAAAGCGGATATCCGCGGTGTCACTTTCGATCGAAATATTAGTAAAGGGCTGGTCGATATCGTAGGTATTGTTGACGACCTCATAAGTGTTCAGAATGCTGAAATCCCAAGAGGCTGCACTCATCGCACCCGCGAAAAGTCCTGCGCCGAACAGCACCAACGCCCCTGCGACGATCAGGGTAATCATTGTACTCTTTTTCATTGTGCCTCTCTCCTTCCCCCAAACAGCTTGGCAATGCCAACGAAGGTCATTTTAGTCAGCCAAGCCGCGCCCTTGGTGGTGTAAATACAACCGTAAAACGCAAATACGGCAAGTCCCGCACATACAAGCCCCGCGCCAAGCAGCGCTGTGCCCGTGATCCATTTTCCTGCGACAATGCAGCCAAGCCCCAGCAGAGTCACACCGATTCCGCAGCCCGCAAGTGTGCCGAACAGCGCGCCCCATAGCGTGCCGACCATGCTCCAAAGCACAGCAATCAGCGTGATGACCAACGAAAATGCAACCGCCAGCAGCGGCAGCCAAAGCGGAAAGCCGAGAATCAGCAGCAGGATCTGCCACGTTTCCAAGCGCTTTTTATCCTCTTTTTTATCATTTTGTGTTTTATGCGTCGGCTTTTCGACGCTTGTGATCACGTGCTCGGGTGCTTTTTTGGGAATCTCGGCAAGAATGCTTGCCACGATCGTCTCCACGTCACCGATCTGCGCGACCGCCTGCTCCTCGGAAAGTCCCTCTTCCATGCGGTCATCTATCATTTCGCTGTAAAACGTCAGCCGCTCCTGCGCGTCCGACTCGGTCAAAGCAGTCAGCCCGTTTTGCAGCTGCGCAAGAAATTCCTGCTTAGTCATTTCCGCTATCCTCCTTGGTTACAAATTGATACATTGCCATGACCTCGCGCCATTCGCTCTTGAATTCCTCAATGCGCTCCCTGCCCTTGTCGGTAATGTGATAATATTTGCGCAGTCTGCCGCCGTGCTCCACCGAGTGAACGGTCAGCATTTGCGCGCTTTCCAATCGTTTGAGAATGGTATAAAGCGTGGATTCCGAAAGCCCTACGTAAGGCGCCATGTCCTTGATGATCTTGTAGCCGTAGGAATCCTCGTTTTTGATGGCTGCTAAGACGCAAACGTCCAGCATACCCCTTTTGAGTTGCACATCCATGTCATACTCCTCCTTGCGTAATACATCATATCACGAAGTATTGTATTTGTCAAGAGGTCTACAAGTTTTTTGGGGATTTTTTTGCGCACCGACCGTAGTGGCGGGGGCATATGGAATGCCCCCTACAAAAAAACAAAAGCCACCGCGACGCGGTGGCTTTTGTCGTATAAAATTATCCAAACGGCTTGAATTTATCATCCTCGGTCAGATCCAGCGCGTCGATCGCCGCCTCAAATCGTGCGCGTGCAGCTTGCAGATTCTTGGGATGATGCGCATCCGAGCCGAGATAGAACTTGCATCCTTGGCTCTTTGCTATATGATACGGACGCATGGTGCGTTCACTCTGCGGATCGTTGAGATTCATATTCAGCTCCACGCCCATGCCCGATTTTGCCACGCGTGCAAACAGCTCGGCAAACTCTGCGTCGGTAATGGCGTCCAGAATATCGTCACGGCTGCCTTCACAGTTTCTCTCCATCAGGCTGCAGGTAAAGTGCGCAAGTCCGATCTTGGAAAACGGCAGATCCATATCCAAGAGCGCGTGATTGCGCGCAAGGTACAGCTCTGCCCTACGCGCCACGGAAACATCCTCGGGCGCGATGGTAAAGCCCGTCATATGCAAATGGCTGGTGGGCACGATGATAAACTCGAATGCATCCAGCATCTTGTCCGAGATACCGACCGTCTTGAATTGATCCATATCGATCTCACAGCCGAAATGGAATCGGCACGCATCCGAGGTGGGCAGCGGCAGAATCTGCGAAACGTGCGCATAGTTTTGCGCCGCATACCAACCGCTCGCCCCGGGCACGTTTTCGTCCCAGTAGTGATCGGTCACGCAGATATCGGAAAGCCCCTCGCGCACAGCATACTCCAGCAAAGCCTGTGCGTTCTGCTCGGGGTCGTTCGAGCAAAGAGAGAGCTGCGAATGCAGATGCAGGTCGTGGTCAATGATAAATTTACTCATATTTGTCAGGACAGAAAACGCTTGAGATTTTCGTAGCCTCTTGCAATGGCTGCGTAGCAATCCTCCGCGCCTTCAAATTCAATGGAAAAATAGCCGTCGTAGCCGGTGTTCTTGATGATCTCAATGCACTTTTGCACGTTGCAATCGCCTTCACCCACAGCCGCGCCTGCAAAATAGTTGCATCCGCGCGTTCTGCCGTATCCGGGCTTGGGCTCGCTCGACTTATACATATCCTTGGCGTGCACGTGCACCGCATAGGGCGCGACGCGCGAAACTGCGGTCACGTTGTCCTCATCGGCACACACAAAGTTACCCACGTCAACCAAAAGACCGAAGTTATCGTGTGCAACGGCGTTGAACAGCTGCTCAACGCGATAGGAATCCTGCGCAATATAGCCGTGGTTTTCGGAGCAAGTGATAATGCCGCACTGCGCACCGTACTCGGTGATCTTGCGTGCGTTATCCGCAATGGTGGGCAGCATCAGCCCAAAGCTTCTGCCGTTGCCCTGCTTGGTGACAGAGTAACATACGTCGTGACGCATGACCGAGCAGCCAAGCGCGACAGCCACGTCCACCTGCGCCTTCATGCGGTCCACCTCGGCTTGGTTTGCTTCAGCGGTGTCGTGGTACAAATTCGCACCGATGGTATAGGCGTTGATGGTCATACCAAGCGCGTCGGCTCTCTTTTTAAGCTCCTTAGCAAAAGCGATTCTCTCTGCCTGCGTAGCACCCGGCATATCGAGAAACTCGATTGCCTCAAAGCCCATCTCGTGCGCCTTGTCAATGGTCTGCTCCAGGGTCAGGCGTCCGTCGCGGATCGCCTGGTAGTAGGAATACGAGCTGACGGAAATTTTCATGTTTTTTACCTCTTATTTACCCATGATACCGGTCAGGTGATCGATCGCGGTCTGAATATCTCCTCTGGGATTCTCACCGCACTCGCGCTCAATGGTCAAGAAACCGGTATAGCCGATCTCATCCAGCGCCTGCAGGTAAGTCGGGAAATGCACGCCGCCCGTGCCGAGCGGTACTTCTTCAAAGTACTGAATGCCTGCAAATTCCTGGGGAACGGGATGTACCACACCGTAAATGTACTCGGGATTGCCGCGGTGCAGCATGACGCCGTCCTTTGCGTGGGTATGTACGATATAATCCTTCAAGTTGTGCACAGCCTGTACGGGGTCGTCGGCAGATACCATGACAAGGTTTGCGGGGTCAAGGTTGACCGCAACACCGCGAGAGCCCAGAGAGTCAAGGAACTTCTTGAGCACTGCGCTGGTCTCGGGACCTGTCTCAATGGCAAAATGAGAGCCCATGCTGTCTGCAAATGCGGCAAGCTCACCGCAAGCCTGTTGCATAATGGCATATCTGGGATGCGCGGGATCCTCCGGTACAACACCGATATGAGTGGTCACGATATCGGTCTCCAGCTCCTTTGCAAGCTCGAGAATGCGCTTGGATTTTTCAATGGCAGCGGGATTTTTTTCGGGATTGCCAAAGCCCATACCAAGGTCACCGCAGATCGCGGAGAAGCACAGACCGTGCGACTTGACGATATCGAGCAGCTCACGTCTTTGCGCTGCGCTCATATTTTCGGGTGCGTGCTCGCCGTAGGTGCAGTACATCTGCAGACCCTGCACGCCCATATCTGCCGCGGTCTTGATGGCAGTCAAAGTATCAGTACGGAAGGATTCGACGATTACGCCGATAGGAAATTGTTTCATAGGGCTATACCTCCATATTTTCATATGCCTTTATTATACATTTTTTACCGTCTCTTGTCAAGTGCTTTGCGCCAACGCTACGCGATTTTTACTTGACAGACTCTTGCGTTTATGCTATACTCTAATCAATATACAGAAAGGCTTTTTACTATGGAAGTATTGTATTTTTTGGAAGGCTTGCGCAATCCCGTATTTGACGTGCTGGTGCAGGCGATCACCCTGGTAGGCGAGGAGACCTTTTTTCTCGCACTCGGTCTTTTTCTGATCTGGTGCTGCAACAAGCGGGACGGCTACATGGTGCTCATGGTCAGCTTTACCGGCATGGTCATCAATCAGTTTTTGAAGATGATCTTCCGCATTCCCCGCCCCTGGGTCAAGGATCCGAATTTTCAGATCGTGGAATCGGCACGCGAGGGCGCAAGTGGCTATTCCTTCCCCAGCGGTCACACGCAAAACAGCGTTGGTATGCTGGGCTCACTGGGCGTTTGCGCAAAGAGATGGTGGATCAAGGCGCTGTGCATTGCGGGCGTGATCTTAGTCCCCCTTTCGCGCATGTACCTCGGTGTGCACACACCGCAGGACGTGCTGGTCTCCATGGCAATTGCATTCGTGCTGATCGTGGGCTTTGACCTTTTGCTGCGGCTCAACGAAAAGCACCCCTGCGTCATTTACGTCACCATGGGCTGCATGCTCGCTCTGACCGTATCCTTTTTGATCTACCTCTACGTATATCCCTTCCCTGCCGACGTATTTGCCGAGGAAAACGTGGCAAATTACAACTCCGCGCTCAAAAACGCGTACACTATGCTGGGCTGCATACTGGGTATGCTTGTCTTCCGCATCGTAGACGACAAGATCACGCACTACGACACAAGTGCCGCATGGTGGGTGCAGCTGCTGAAATTTGCACTGGGCGTTGGCATCGTCATGCTGGTCAAGGAAGGCGCAAAGCCCATTTTGAACGCCATCTTCGGCGGTCACATGGCGGCGCACGCCGTGCGTTACTTCCTTGTGGTCATCGCTGCAACCGCTTGGACGTTCACCTTTAAGTTCTGGAAAAAGCTTGGGCAGAAATAAAACAAAAAAAGAGCCGACGCACGCGTACCTGCCGTAGAGCAGGTACGCAACGAAATTTGCCCTTACGGGCAAATGAAATCGCTTCGCGGTGAAATATTTGCTCCGCAAATGTGAAATGTCCGCTTGCGCGGACGTGGGCAAATTTCATTTCACATCGAGCAGGGCGAGATATTTCACAATGTGCGGTAGCACATTATTTCACGTTTTGCAAAAGCAAAACATTTCACTATATGCTTTTGTGCCCAGAAAAGCAGTGCTTGTCAAGAAAAAGGACGAAGAATCTTAACGATTCTTCGTCCTTTTCCTGTCGGTAGGTGTTGTTCTATTTGATACTGCTCTATTGCATGCATCCTCAACTGTCCTTTTTTTGCTCAGTTATGTATCTGTCTTGTGTAGCTTGCCTCGTCCGCCACGTAAGCGTTGTACGCTGCCATGATGATGTCAAGGATCTGCTCGGGGGTACGGCGGGTGGTATCCACGATCAAGTCAAAGTTGTTGAAATCGTAGTAATCCACACCGTAGATCTGCATAAATCTCGCCTGCTCGACCTGGCTGCGCTCGATCAGCTTTGCGCAAGCCTCGTCCTCGTCGGCATAAAATTCCTCACTGCCGCGCTGATTGAGCATCACGCGTCTTGCCGCCTCGCAGGGATCGATGGTCAAAAAGATCTTGAACGACTTATCCGCAAAATGCCAAGCCATACGCGAGTCAAAGATCAGCTTGTCCTGCGCGCGCTCGATGGAAAGCTTTTTGACCGCGTCGTCGATGACGTAGTCCAACGAGGGATCCTCGCGCAATCTCTTGTTAAGCTCCAGCGTGGTGATGCCCATGCTTCTTGCTACCTCGCGCTGAAATGCGCCCGTGCTGTAGATCTCAAAGCCGTATCTGTCCTTGAGCAGATTGCAAACGGTGGACTTGCCGCTGCCAAGCTTGCCTGTAATGGAAATTAACATAGTATGTATGCCTCCGAACTTATTTTTACAATATTATATTTTTTTGAGCTTTGCGTAGGTTGCCATCAGCTTTTTGGTGCCAACCTTATCAAACATGACCTCGTAAAGCACGTCCGCGCCCATATTCTTGACCGACAAAATCTCGCCCTCGCCAAAGGTCATGTGGCGCACGCGGTCACCGGGGGCAAACACTTCCCTCTTGCCGCCCTGCGCTGCTACGGGTGTGGGCGTGGGAGTGGGCTTGCGCACGGCGTAGTTGCCCGCAGGGCTTGTCTGCCGTGCGGTCGCAGGTGCTTTATTCTGCGATTCGGAATAGTAGGTCTTGAAGACGGGCTGCTGGCTGTAGGGATTGCGCACCGGTGCTTCCTCATACTTCTCAATGAGTGCCGAGGGGATCTCGGACACAAATCTCGAGAGCGGATTGTAGGTGGTACGACCGTACAGCAGACGCGACTTGGTGTGATAGATGTATATCTTTTTCTTGGCGCGCGTCAGAGCCACGTAAGCAAGTCTGCGCTCCTCCTCCATCTCGTCCGTACCTGCCGTAATGGTCTGCATGCCCGGGAACAAGCCGTCCTCCATACCGGGCAGGAACACGATGGGAAATTCCAGACCCTTTGCGCTGTGCACGGTCATCATGACCACGGCATCGGCACTCTCATCGTATCTGTCCACGTCGGCAACCAGCGCGTTTTCTTCCAAAAAGCCTGTCAAGGTAGGCTCTACGTCCTCCTCTGTGCGCGCCTCGTATTCCACCATAGCGGATTTGAATTCGTTTAAGTTGTCAAGGCGATCCTTTTCCTGCTCGCCGCCGTCGATCAGCATCTGTCGATATCCCGTGCGGTCGGCAACCTGATCAAACAGCTCGCCAAGCGGCATAGTCCCCACAAGCGCGGTCAATTCATTGATGACCGCCGTGAAATTCATCAGAGCCACGGCAGAGCGTGAAAGTGCTGCGTAGCGGCTTGCATGCTGCATGACCTCGAACATGGAACAGCCTTGCTCCTCGGCAATGGCTTCCACCGCCTCCAAGGTGCGGTCACCGATCTTGCGGCGGGGTTCGTTGATGATGCGCAAAAGTCTTTCGCGGTCGTTACGGTTGACCAGCAGCTGCAAATATGCCACGATATCGCGGATTTCCTTGCGGTCCGAGAAGCGCACACCGCCCAAAATTCTGTAAGGCAACGCGCTCTTGGCAAAGGCACGCTCAATGCTGCTTGCCTGCGCGTTGGTGCGGTACAGCACGGCAAAATCACGGTAATGGTACTCGCCCGAAGCCACGGCACGGTTGACCACCGAAATGATCTCTCTTGCCTCAAAATCCTGCGTTTCCAGCTGCTTTAAGTAGATCTTATCGCCCTTATCGCCCGCGGTCCAAAGCGTTTTGCCCTTTCTGCCCGAGTTATGCGAGATGACCTCGTTGGCAGCATCCAGAATGGTTTGGGTGGAGCGATAGTTTTGCTCCAAGCGAATGACGGTCGCGTCGGCATAGACGCGGTCGAAATTGAGGATATTCTCAATGGTCGCACCGCGGAAGCGGTAGATACTCTGGTCGTCGTCACCCACCACCATGACGTTGCGGTAGCCGCCCGAAAGCAGCTGCGTCAGCATAAACTGCGCGGTGTTGGTATCCTGATACTCGTCCACGCAAACGTACAGAAAACGGCGCTGATAGGAAAGACGCACGTCCTCATGCTCGCGAAGCAGCGTAACGGTATTCATGATGATATCGTCAAAGTCCATGGCGTTGGACGCACGAAGTTGATCCTGATACTTTTTATAGATCTTGGCAATGCGGGAATTTCTGTAATCGTTGCCCGAGATCAGCTCATAGGTTTCGGGCGTTTGCAGCTTTTCCTTTGCCGCACTGATGGCAGCGATGACGCTCTTGATGGGAAACTGCTTATCGTCTACGTTGCACGCCTTCATGGCAGAGCCGACCGCTTTTTTGGTATCGTCCGCGTCGTAGATGGTAAATTCCTTTTGGTAACCGAGTCGATCACCGTATATGCGCAGAATGCGCAGGCAGATCGAGTGGAAGGTGCCCGCCCAGATGTCCTTTGCCACATCCGGGTCATCAAAGGTGCGCGTAAGACGCTCCTTCATTTCGTTTGCCGCCTTGTTGGTAAAGGTAAAGGTCAGAATTCTGTAGGGCGGACAGGGCTGCTCGGCAAGCTCGGAAAGAATCTCGCCGATCTGCTCGGCAGGCAAATTGACCGCCTGCTCAAGACTTTCTATGTATTCTTCGTCTACACCGCCGGGCACGCGCTCGGTAAAGTACGCGTCGCCAAAGCGAATGATATGTGCAATTCTTTTGACAAGCACGGTGGTCTTGCCGCTTCCCGCACCCGCCAGCACCAAAAGCGGTCCGTTAACTTGGTAGATCGCCTTGCGCTGCATGCCGTTCAGGCTTTGATAATATTTATCAAACAATGCCCTTTTGGCTCTTTGAAATCTGTCGTAACTTTGCTGCATGGTTTCCTTTCGTAATGCCTGCCGCACCTCGGTGCGGCAGGCACGTTAAGCCTCGAATTAAGAGTTCTTCTTGTTCTGGTTGTTGTTCTGATTCTGGTTATTGTTCTGGGTGTTATTCTGATTCTGGTTGGTCTTCTGGTTGCGGTTGCTGTTCTGGTTATTCATGATCTGTTACCTTCTTCCTGAAAATTGCGGTTTACCGCTTCTTTAGTATGCCCATGAAATCAGGATTTATCCTTTGGTTTAAACAGGATTCCTGCGAGAAGTCCGAAAACCACTGCGGCGGTAATGCCGCCAGCAGCTGCTTTCAATCCACCGGTGAAAATACCCAGAAAACCATCCTGATCTATGGCCTCCCGGACACCTTTTGCCAGGGTGTTGCCGAAACCGGTCAGGGGTATGGTAGCGCCGGCCCCTGCAAATTCTGCCAGAGGCTTGTAAATGCCAAGGGCACCCAGGATCACACCCAGAACCACATAGCCCACCAGAAACCGTGAAGGTGTCAGC
>JAZOVZ010000024.1:0-18778 GCA_045658965.1 Eubacteriales bacterium | reverse complement strand
GTCATTGTCTTCCTAAGACCGCTTGGCCTCCGACTTAAAAGATTTGTTCATGTAGGACGGGGCGTCGAGGACGTCGCCCCCTACAGACAGAAGGATCGCACATTGCAAGCCGTTCGCCCCTACGTTATACGCCCGTGTAATTCCTGATCCCCTGATATACCCCTTGGGCGAACAGCCCCGGATTTTGGTTCATGAGCGCAGCGTCGCCCGGATTGGTGATAAATCCCAGCTCGACAAGCACCGCGGGCATGGCGGTCTTACGCAGCACGTAAAGTCCCGAGCGCACGATGGTGCCGCGATCGGGCAGCCCCGTGATATCGGTCACACTCGTCACAATGCTCTCGGCAAGTGGGAAAGCCTGCCCTGCACGGGAATACACGTACGCCTCGGTGCCCGATGCCGAGGTGATCTCGGATGCGTTGTTATGCAGGCTGATAAAATAATCCGCACCCCACGCGTTTGCCTCTCCCACGCGTGCCTGCAGGCTGGAGTTCAGCGAAGTGCCAAGCTGTGTGTCCGCAGTCGGGCGCGAAAGTCGCACCTCATAATTTGGATCGGCACGCAAAAGCGTTGCCAGCTCCTGCCCCACACGGTAAGTAATATCCTGCTCGCGCAAACCATTCCCCTCCGCTCCCGCGTTGGGATTGACGGGATTGTGCCCTTGATCCACGTATATCTTTATTGCCATAAAAGCCCCCTTACAAAGTACTATTTTCATTCTATGAAAGGAATTTGTCATGAGTTCCATTAAAAATCACGACTTTCCCCAAGAAAAAAACGCCATTGTAGGCGGTACGCTATATTTGGTTGCCACCCCCATCGGCAACCTTGCCGACCTTTCCGAGCGCGCCATCAAGGTGCTTTCCGAGGTAGATTTCATTGCCGCCGAGGACACGCGCAACAGCCAGAAGCTGCTTTCGGTGCTGGGCATTTCCAAGCCCATGGTGTCTTATTTCGAGCACAACAAGCGCGAGAGAGGTGAGCAGATCATCGAGCGCTTGCAAGCAGGCGAATCCTGCGCTTTAGTCACCGATGCGGGCACGCCTGCGGTGTCCGACCCCGGTGCCGATCTTGTCGTGCTGTGTGCCGAGCGTGGCGTAACGGTCACCAGCATTCCCGGCTGCTGTGCCGCTATTACCGCGCTGACCCTCTCTGCCCTGCCCACGGGACGCTTTACCTTTGAGGGCTTTCTTTCCACCAACAAGGCAGAGCGACGCGAGCACCTTGCCGATCTCAAGAATGAAAAACGCACCATGATTTTGCACGAAGCACCGCACAAGCTGCGTACAACCTTGCAAGACTTGGCGGACACGTTTGGCGGTGAGCGCCGCATCTCGCTTTGCCGCGAGCTGACCAAGCTCAACGAGCAGGTGGAGCGCACCACGCTTGCGGGCGCGATTGAGATCTATACCGCAAAAGAGCCGCGCGGCGAGTACGTGCTGGTCATCGAAGGCGCAACACAGAGCGCGGAACCTGCAACGTTCTGGCAGGATATGACCATTCCCGCGCACGTGGCATACTACGTAAGCACGGGCATGTCCGAGAAGGACGCCATCAAGGCGGCGGCAAAGGACAGAGGCGTACATAAAAACGAGGTGTACTCCAAGATCGTGGAGCAAAAAAACACCTGAGAACCATCTTTTTTTGCAAAAAATCCAAAAAAACAGTTGCACATCTTGCACTTATGTGCTATGATATTAGTATCTTTTTATTCACCCTTATCGCAAGGAGATTACCATGGAAAAATGTAAAGTCGGCGTCATTGGCGCAACGGGTATGGTCGGTCAGCGTTTTCTGACCCTCTTGGAAGATCACCCTTATTTTGAAGTAACCGCTCTGGTCGCATCCCCCCGTAACGCGGGCAAGACCTACGAAGAGGCACTTGACGGCAGATGGAAGATGACCACTCCCCTGCCCGAAAAATATAAGAACATGACCGTCATCAGCTCCGAGGACATTGAGACCGTCAAGGGTCTTGTATCCTTCGTGTTCTGCGCGGTCAACATGAAAAAGGACGAGATCAAGGCTCTGGAGGAGGCATACGCCAAGGCAGAGATCCCCGTGGTCTCCAACAACAGCGCACACCGTTGGACGCCCGACGTGCCCATGGTGATCCCGGAGGTCAACGCAGACCACTACGAGGTCATTGAAGCGCAGAAAAAGCGTCTTGGCACCAAGCGCGGCTTTATCGCGGTCAAGCCCAACTGCTCCATTCAGGGCTACGTGCCCGCGCTGACCGCAGTTAAGGACTTTGGCATCAAGGAAATGGTGGTCACCACCTATCAGGCAATCTCGGGCGCAGGCAAGACCTTCAACGAGTGGCCCGAAATGATTGACAATATCATCCCCTTTATCGGCGGTGAGGAAGAAAAGTCCGAGCAGGAGCCCCTGCGCATCTGGGGTAAGGTGGAGAATGGCGAGATCGTCAAGGCAGCAGGCCCTGCCATCACCTCGCAGTGCATTCGCGTGCCCGTGACCGACGGTCATATGGCGGCTGTGTTTGTCAAGTTTGAGAACAAGCCCACCAAGGAGCAGATTCTGGAGCGTTGGAAGAGCTTTTCCGGCAAGCCCCAGGAGCTCGGTCTGCCCAGCGCCCCCGAGCAGTTTATTACTTACATGCAAGAAGATAACCGCCCCCAGACCAAGCTTGACCGTGACATTTACGGCGGCATGGGCGTGACGGTTGGCAGACTGCGCGAGGACACCATCTACGACTACAAGTTCGTAGCCCTTGCCCACAACACCCTGCGCGGTGCGGCAGGCGGCGCACTCTTGTGCGCAGAGCTGCTTTATAAGCTGGGTTATTTTGATTAAATTTGCAAAAGTAAAGGAAAAAGGTATCGGACAGATAAAGTCGCGGGTATTATGAAATAAGGGCTGAGTCAACAATGATTCAGCCCTTTGATTATTCGAAAAACTATTATTACCCAATCTCTTTACACCACCCCTTCCCCTCGCTTAGCTACGCAGCGAGGGGAAGGGGTTGTCTTAACAAATCGGTAAAGCTTTATATCATGACGAAAACCACATTGGATCAAAAAAGCAACAGGAATCTGCTCAAAATTGAACAAATTCCTGCTGTTTTTCCGCCAACTTATCAGTCCAATACCTCTGTCCTTTTGTTAGGCAAGATCTTTGGATAACAAATCATCCGTACTCACACCAAATTTCATGGCAATCAATAGTACTGTCCGAATATCCGGTACCGCTGCCCCTCTTTCCCATTTTGAGACTGCTTGAGGTGTGACATGCAGCATATTTGCTAACTGTGCCTGCGTCATTCTCTGCCGTTGGCGCAAACTGCGAATATTTCGTGCAATCTGACTCAGCATTTCTTTTCGATCGGAAGCCAAAGCTCACAGTATCTTTGGTGTTTCATCTCGCCTTCATACCAATGCGTAAGCAATAACTCCGGTGCATTGGCAAGCTGATATCCAGAGCTTGGCAACCATTCACTCACGATTCTCTTTCGCAAATCCAAAAAGACTGCCGTAGGGAATCTGCATCGCTCGGTTTCAAATATTACATATGTGCCTTTCGGGATGGTTACATTTTCAAAATACTTGGCACATTCTTCACCGAGTATACCTCTCTTATTCAAATTGTTGCGACAGTATTCGTTGAGTTGACTTGCAATATAGAAGTCATACCCTTCATCATCAATATTTGTGACTATATCAAACGTATTGACCACGTCCCCGGAAAGCCCCTGAAGGATATATTGTAGAGGTCTTGTAGTAACGTACATTTCTTCCTCTTGTTTGAAGCGTTCTCCCGGAACACCGGTAAAGCGACGCTTATACCCGGTCAATACCATTTGTTCTTTTTCTTCAATTCTGTAATTCATGACACTACCGCCTTCCAATGATATTTTGATAGACAGGCGAGAAAAGGATTTGAGCGTTTTTCCGTTTATACGCGCTTCGGACGGCGACATGCCGTGAAACGCGCGAAATGCCTTGGCAAAGCTATCCGGGCTATCATATCCATATTTCAAGGCCACGTCAATGACCTTTTCCTTGCCATCTGCAAGCTCAGCGCCTGCTAGCGACAAGCGACGCATACGAATGTACTCGCCAAGCGTATAGCCGCAGAGGATACTGAACACTCTTGCAAAGTGATAACTTGATGAAAAGCTCTCTGCAGCGACCTTTTCATAGTCAATTTCCTCGGTTAGATGCGCTTCAATGTAGTCAATTGCCCGTTGCATTCCCACGATCCAATCCATCTCTTTATCCCTCCCATCTGGCAATATTCTATCATAAGCGATAAGAAAAATCCCGACATTTTCTGCGTTTCGATGTCGGGATCATTCATTTGTTCAGGCCGCCGTAGCACCAACCTTTTATAAATATTCCTCAATCAATGCTGCCACGCTTTTTGTGGTGCGTCCAACCCGATCAAGCACCACGGGCATGGCGCTTTGCATGGCGTAGCCGCGAAAATCGGGGGCAGTCAACATGGCAAGGTCGTTTTCGCCGTCACCCACGGTCAAGATCACCTCGGGCGCAATGCCGCGCAGCTCGGTCAGGCGGCAGATGCCGCTTGCCTTATCCGTACCCGCGCACACGAAATCAATGCTTTGCACGGTGGGCATCAGCCCTGTGATCTGCCCCGGAAACATGGCTTCGCAGGCGTTTCGCACCGCGTGCGCGATCTCGGGGCTTGGGAACCACGCAGAGACCTGCAGCACGCGATCCAGGCGCGCCTCATCAATCATCAGATATTTGTCGTCCGCGCGCAGATCGGTGCTTGCCTCGACAGCAACGCTGCCCCAATCGTAGGATGCACACACCCATTGCGCCTCGTGGCGATAGATCTCCTCAAACAACGCCTTTGCCACGCGCGCGGGGATGCAATGATGCCCCACCGCGTTTCCCCGGGCATCGGTAATGACCGAGCCGTTGCAGCCTACCATAAAATCATAGGGCACGTTGTCCTTATCCAAAAACTTTTTGATCGACCCCAGATTTCTGCCGCTGACAAGCCCGAACAAGTTGCCCGCAGCACGCCAGGCATTGATCGCCTCTATATTTTCCTTGCTGACCACGCCCAGCACGTTGAGCGTGCCGTCGTAATCACTTGCTAATATTTTCATGATAAAAACCTCTCAATCAACGCTGCCACACTCTCGGTCCTTCTGCTGACGCGCTCCAGCACCACGGGCATGGAGCTTTGCATCGCGTAACCGCAAAAATCGGGGGCGGTCAACATTGCAAGATCGTTATCCCCGTCACCCACGGTGAGTATGATCTCCGCGTCCAGCCCACGCAGCTCCAAAAGGCGGCGGATTCCCACCGGCTTTCCTGCGCGGACGCTGATAAAATCCACGCCCAAGATGCCGGGCATGATGCATTGTACCTCATCGCCAAACGCGCGGGCGCACGCATCGCGCAGGCTGACTGCCTTGCCGTCCTCCAAAAAGTTTGCATGCAGCTGCGTGACCTCTGTGATGCGGTTGCCATCTATATGCAACGCACCGTCCTCTAAGCGCACGCTGCTTTGGGGCTTGACAAGCACGCTTGCCTCGTCATAGGACACCGAAATATGATTTGGGTTGGTGGCTCTGATTTTTTCAAGCAGCGCAAAAACGGTTTGCAGCGAAATGCCGATGCACTCGCTTGCCCTGCCGTTCTCATCCGAGATCACCGCACCGTTATTGCCGATGAGAAAATCGTACGGTACGCTATCCTTTGCCATAAACTCACGCAAATAGCGCAGATATCTGCCGCTGACCATGCCGAAGAGGTTGCCCGCAGCGCGCCATTTTTGAATTGCCTCAATATTTTCCTTGCTGACCGTACCGCCCACGTTGAGCGTGCCGTCGTAGTCACAGGCTAAGATCTTCATGCGATAACCAGCTTTCCAAAGTATTCGGGGCGGTGGAAGTCGGGCTTTTCTGTGCCCACTCGGCTCCACGAGCCGTAATGCGGCACGGCGGTCTCGTCACCGCACTTATAAAAGTTGCCCCTGAAGGTATATCCGGGTGCAAATGCGTCTGCCTCAATACCGTAAACGCCCCCGATCACCGAGAACGGAATACGGGCAACAATGCCCCACTCGGTATCCGTGACAAATCCCTCTACCGTCGGCAGCTGACCGCACACGTCCAAGGTGGGCACTCTCTCGTATCTGTCCTTGCCCACGCAGGAAAGCAGCGCGCCGTTTGCATTCATTTCCATATTCAGATACTTGTCCGACGCCCCATCCCAAGCCGCGAAGAACTCCAGACAGGAATCGGTGTAGATGGGCTGATTATACGCGGTATACACCGCGCGGGGCTCTGTTTCGCGGCACACCATGCGCAAAGCAAAGCCGTAGCCCTCGATTTTGATCAGCTGCGCGTATGCTTGGGGCATATACGCGTCACTCCAGGCGTATTGATCGATATCCGCGCGCGGCACGCCCGTCCAATCGGTCGGCAGTTCCGTACAAGTCAAAATTCTGTATTCCTGCATGACAGACCTCCAAGGTGGTTTTCTTGCTTTTATTATAACAGAAAGGCGATGGATTGTCAAGGTGAGGTTTTAGAGCGCCGCCCCCCCTTGTGTCATCCTGAGCGAGGGAGTGCGTGCACGACCAAGTCGAAGTTTTGCATAGTGTAGCGGTATTTCGCAATAAATTGCGAAATGGCGCGGAACGGAGCAAAACCGCGAGCGCAACGAATGGCAGCGCGTAGCGGGATCTCCAAACGGTTTTGACACGCTTGCCTGCGCAAAGAAACATTTGAAAGTAATCGATTGGGGATTACTTTCAAAATGTAACAAAAGCTGAACGGACATTGAGAAAACCCATCGGAGATCCCGCTGCGCGCTTTCGCGCTTGCGGTTTTGCGTCATTCCGTTGCCCAAGCAACTACATTCCGCAAAACTTCGACTTCGTCATTTCGCAACTCGTTGCGAAATTCCTCCGCTCAGGATGACACACGGGGTATCGGTCGCTTCAATCTTCCTATTAAAAAAGACGGCATTTCTGCCGTCTTTTTCGCATTAAATATGATAATTTCCGTCAGCATCCAGCTTGATCGCGGTCTGGAAGAACGCGCGGGATGCATTGACAAGGTGCTCGTTATCCACACAAGCCGCAGTCTCGTAAGACGAGTGCATGGCAAGCTGCGCCATACCGATATCCACGGTGTTCATGGGCAGCAGCGTATCCGCAATGCTGCCAAGCGTCGAGCCGCCCACACTATCCGAGCGATTCGCGAAGGGCTGCGTGGGAACGCCCGCCTTCTTGCACATCTCGGAGAACAGTGCGCAGGAAACGCCGTCGGTTGCGTAGCTTTGCGACGCATTTGCCTTGATGACAACGCCGCCGCCCATGCGCGGTGCGTTCTGTGCATCCGACATTTCGGGGTGGTTGGGGTGCTTTGCATGCGCGTTGTCCGCAGACAGCATCATGGATGCAGGCATTACGCGGCGCAGATCCGCGCCCGTGCTCTCGCATACGCGCTCCAGCACGTCACGCAGCCAAAGTGCGCCCGCACCCTGCTTGGTGCGGCTGCCGGTCTCCTCGTTATCAAAGCAAGACCATACCTGCAAGGTATTCTCTGCCGTTGTCGACTGAATAAAGCCGATCAGCGTGCCGTACGCGCACATCAGATTATCAATGCGCGGTGCGGAGAAAAATGCATCGTCCGCGCCCCATACGGTTGCGGGCGTGCGGTTATAGAGGTACAGATCCGAGCCTACGACGTCCTCCGCCTTGACGCCTGCCGCCTCTGCGACCTGCGCGGTCAGCGTGCCCTTGGCACTCGACATACCGTAAAGCGGCATCATGTCGGTCTGTGCGTTGAACACAAAGCCGTCGTTATGCTTGCGGTTCTGGTGAATTGCCACGTTGGGAATGAGCAACAGATCGCGATCTACCTTGACGTTAACCGACTTGATGCAATCGCCATCCTTGACCACCAGTCTGCCCGCCAAGGAAAGGGGCTTATCCAGCCAGGTAGACAAGATCATGCCGCCGTAACGCTCGGTGTTGAGTTTGATATACTCGCCCGTATCCGCCTCGCAATTTGCCTTGAGCTTAAAGGTGGGGCTGTCGCTGTGGCTTGCCGCCAGCATAATGCCTTCAATGCGCTTTGCGGGCATGCAGAAAGCGATGATCGACGTGCCGTTCTGCACCGTGTAATAGCCCTTACCGCTCTCAAGCGCCCACTTGTCCTGTGCGCCAAGGCGCACAAAGCCCTGCTCCTCAAGGATCTTGGCGGCAGCGTCAACCGCCTGATATGCCGTCGGGCTGTTTTCTATATATTGCAAAAGCTCTTTTGTGTACATACTAAAACTCCTTTCAGTTGACCGAATCCGCGCCCACCGCCGTGGTAAACAAGGTACGGAAATCGGCATCGTGCTCGCTGTTGGCAAGTGCCCACATGGTCTTGGCAAAGGCTGCCTCGGTGGTCATGTCGTAAGCCTCCAGGAGATTAAATCTCTGCTTGATGGTAAAGCCCACGCGATAGACCTCCATGTCGCTGCCCTCATGCGCGACCTGCGTTTTGATAATGACCTTGACACCCTTTTCGGTCAGCATGGCGATCTTATCGGCAAACGCCTCGCTGTCGTATACGGGAATGCCGCCCACGCCAAAGCTCTCAATGATCACAGCGCGATAATTATCCGCAAGGTAATCGAAAATGCCGGGCTGAATACCGGGCGTCAGCTTCAAAACAAACACACGGGGATCCAGCGTATCGTAAAACACGGGCGTTTCGGGCTTGGGGCTGCGCACGTAATGCAGTACCCTGCCTCCGCGCACCACCGCCACCTCGGGATAGTCCATACTGGAAAAGGCGGAATAGCTCTTGGTGCGCGTCTTGGTTGCACGCGTGCCCTCAATGACCTTACCGTCAAACACGATGTGCACGCCCTGCGCACCCTGATCGGCAGCGTAGATGGCAGCGTTGAGCAGATTTTCTCTTGCATCGGTATCGCGCTGGGAGATCGAGCGTTGCGCACCCGTCAGCACCACGGGCTTGGGGCTTTGCTGCACGAGATAGGACAACACCGCAGCGGCATACGCCATGGTATCCGTGCCGTGCGTGATGAGAAAGCCGTCGTACTCCCCGTATTTTTCACGGACGGTACGCGCGATTGCCATCCATTGCACGTGGCACATATTGGTACTGTCAAGGTTAAAGAGCTGCAATGTATCGATCTCGCAAACGCTTTGCAGCTCGGGAACAGTTTCCAAAAGCTCCCGGGACGTAAGCCCGGGAGCAAGACCCTGTTCGGTTGGAGTGGAGGCAATCGTACCTCCCGTTGCGATCAGAAGGATCTTTTTCATAATTTTACTTTTCCTTTTTTACCGCCCGCTACGGGTTCACAAGTCACGTTAATACCAAGACGCTTGTAGGTGCGCTCGTCTACGGGTGAGAGAATGACCGAGAAGTGCGCGTCACAGCAGCGCAGCTTGTCCAGCTGTGCCAAAGCAAGCGCGGCATTTGCATGCGTGCGCGAGCTGATTGAGAGCGCGATCAGCACCTCGTCGGAGTGCAGTCTGGGGTTGCTCTGTCGCAAATACTCGGTTTTGAGCTTGCAGATCGGCTCAAGCGCATCCGCGCTGATGATCTCCTCTTCCTTCGAAATGCCCGCCAAACGCTTCAGGGCATTGAGCAAGAGTGCTGCAGAGGGGCCGAGCAGCGAGGAGGTCTTACCCGTGACGACCGAGCCGTCGGGCAGCACCATCGCACCTGCGGGGTTTTTGGTTTGCTCTGCACGCGCAAGCGATGCGGCAACGGCGGGATTGCAATCCGCGCTCACGCCAGCCTGCTCCATCAGGATCTTCATCTTGGCGGTCAGCGAGCCGTCACTTCCCTTTTGCTTTTCGGAAACGGCGGTCTGATAGTATCTGCGCAAGATCTCCTTGCGTGCAGCTTCACACACAACCTCATCGTCCTCAATGCAGAAGCCGACCATATTGACACCCATATCGGTGGGCGACTGGTAAGGCGACGTGCCCTGAATGCGCGTCATGATGGCACGCAGCACGGGAAAAATCTCCACGTCGCGGTTATAGTTTACGGTAGTCTTGCCGTAGGCTTCCAGGTGGAAGGGGTCGATCATATTGACGTCGTCCAGATCCACGGTTGCTGCCTCATAGGCAAGGTTGACAGGGTGACGCAGGGGCAGGTTCCAGATGGGGAATGTCTCAAACTTGGCATATCCCGCACGCACGCCGTTCTGATGCTCGTGATAGAGCTGCGAGAGGCAGGTAGCCATTTTGCCGCTGCCCGGACCGGGCGCGGTGATGACCGCAAGCGGCTTGGTGGTCTTGACAAATTCATTTTTGCCAAAGCCCGCAGGGCTGACAATGTGCTCTACGTCCGAGGGATAGCCCTCAATTTTATAGTGCAGATAGCTGTTGACACCAATGTCGGCAAGCTTGCGACGGAAATCGTCTGCCGCCTTCTGCCCTGCGTAGCAGGTGATGACCACGCTATCCACGGTAAAGGAGAGGTCACGGAAAATATCGATCAGGCGCAGCGCGTCCTGGTCGTAGGTGATGCCGAGATCGGCACGCATCTTATTCTTGGCAATATCCGCTGCATTTACAACCAGAATGATCTCTGCCTGATCACGCAGGCTCAGCAGCATGCGCAGCTTACTGTCGGGCGCAAAGCCGGGCAGCACGCGTGCGGCATGGAAGTCGTCAAACAGCTTGCCGCCAAACTCCAGATAGAGCTTGCCGCCAAACTCGTCGATGCGCTTTCTGATCTGCTCGGATTGCAGCTGCAGATATTTGTCGTTGCTAAAACCGATCTTCATTGTCCTCACCCCTTGGAAACAACATTACATATTATTGTATCATATTTTGCACCGAATGTAAATAGGCGGTGCGAATTTTCACGAAATTATCCGATCAAAATTCCCGCTGCGCGTGCAAGTGCCTCGTATGCTGCGGCAAAGTCGGCGTAGTTACGCATCTTTTCGCGATTCCACGTGTTTTCGGCAAGTGCCGCCATGCGCTCGGCAACCAATCTGCGCTCCTCGGCAATGCCCTCGGCAACTGTCGGGAAGCTACCCGCAATGGTGTCGCCCCAAGCGAGCAGCTGACCGCCCAGCACGTTTTCGTTTGCGGGGATCTCGACCGTCACGCCGCGGTAAGGAGAATCGGGGTGCACGGGTGTCCAGCGATAGATCGTCCAGTCGTACACCTCTTTTTGCGACCAATACGCTGCGGGGGTGACTACGTACATGGGTCTCCAGGAGCTGTTAATGATCTGAAAACCGCCTTCTAAGAGCTGCGGGGTGGTCTGGTAGTAGTTTTCCCAGCTGTGCATGATGATATCCTTGGAAACAAACTCGTTGACAGCGGGTGCAAAGCCCTCCCAAGCCATGACCTTCTTGCCCTTTGCCATGACCGCATCCGCCATTTTCTGCACGAAATTTGCAAGCATGCGCTCGGCAAGGTATCTCTTATCGGGGTTATCAAAGTCAATGCCGCAGGACTCGGCATACGCGCGGCAGGCTTCGTTTGTCGTCCACTTTTCAATGGCAGCCTCGTCACCGCCCACGTGCACGTACTCGGCATTCGGGAACATGTCGCAAAGCTCCGCAAACAATGCCTGCATGGCACTCATGGCTGCCTCGGTCTGCGGAATGATATTGTCCGTACCAAAGATCTCGGGATAGTTCTTGCAGAACTGCGTGCAATGTCCGGGCACGTCGATCTCGGGAATGAGCGAGATACCGCGCTCGGCAGCGTACTTATTGAGGTACGCAATGTCCTCTGCCGTGTAGCTGCGTCCCTCGGTTGCAAGCTCGGGATAAAGTGCGCTTTGCAAAGTATAGCTCTGATCGTCGGTAAAGTGCAGGTGCAGGCGGCTGACCTTATAGAACCAGCACAGATCCACGTAGGAAAGCAGATAGTCAAAGGGATGCCAGTTGCGCGCAAGGTCGATCATCACGCAACGATGCTCGCAATCGGGCATATCGCGCACCTCGCAAACCGGCACACTGACTCTGCCATCCACCACGCGCATCAGCTGACCGAGTGTTGCCAGCGCATACTGCATGCCCTGCGCATCGGCAGCGCAAAGGACCACGCGTGCGGTCTGCACGCGCAAGGAGTATTCCCCGCTTTGCATATCGGGATCAACACGCAGCACGACCGATGCTCCGCGTCCCTCGGTAAATCTGACGCCAACAAGTCTCTGGGCATATCCCGCAAACGCCTTTGCAGGACGCGCAAACATGGGATCGCAGATCTCCATGATAGGCATGATGGCAAGCATTTCCTGTCTGCAGGTGATATATTTGGGATAAGGGATCAAGGCAAGTGCTACGTTTTCCATAAAGTGTCCTTTCTCTCCGCGCGGGAGCGATCATATATGTTAATTGTATCACAAAGTGTGGAAAATTGCAATAAAAAGAGAAAATTTTGACATAAAAACACAGGGGCGATCAATCCACGATCCCACAGCCGCGCAAAAATTGCTTGAATGCAAGGCGCACCGCAAAAAGCAAGGCGAAGGCTTACTTATCGTAAGTCGAGCCGCTTCCCGGGAGCAACGCAGCAGTCAACGATTTTTGAAGGCGCAAAGAAAGGGGCTGAACAATCAGCCCCTTTAGGGTTTATACGTTCTTTGCAATCTCTGCAGCCTTATCCGCAAGGATCTCAAGTGCGCCGTCCTTGAAGGGAGACGCAAGACCTGCATCCTCGATCAGCTGCTCAAACGCCTTGGTGCCGCCGCACTTTGCAAACTCCAGATAACGGGAGAGTGCGGAATCGTAATCCTCGGTCGATGCCACAAGGAATCCGATGGCAACCGTCTGCGCCAGACAGTAGTCGATGTAATAGAAGGGGCTTTCGTAGATGTGCATCTGATACTGCCATCTCGTTCCCTCCTCGAGATAAGGAATGCCCGTCAGCGTCATGTAAGGACGGTACTTTGCCTCCAGCTCCAGATAGGTCTGCTTACGCTGTGCGGGGGTCATATCGGGATTTGCATACATCAGGTGCTGGAACTCGTCCACGATGACACCGTAAGGAATAAAGCTCAGCGCGTCAAGCAAATGACGCTTGCGGTACAAGGGAGCCTTGTCGCCAAAGAACTTGTCCATATACTTCCAGCAAAGGAATTCCATGCTCATGGAGTGGCACTCTGCGGTCTCCATGCCTCCCACATCCAGCTCAAAGTTATCCTGCTCGCAAGCAAAGTTGGCTGCCAGCGCGTGACCGAACTCATGCGTCATAACGTCCACGTCACCGCAAGAGCCGTTGAAGTTGGCAAGGATGAAGGGCTGCTTGTATCTGGGGAAGCAGGTGCAATAGCCGCCGCCGAACTTGCCGTCGCGTGCCTCTACGTCAAACGCCTCAGCCTCCTGCATGGCGCGCATGAAGTTGCCCACCACGGGGTTCATATCGTCATACATTTCCTGCGCTGCCTTGAAGATACCGTCCTTATCCAGCATGGGCTTGGGCTGCTCGCCTGCCATCCAGATCGCGTCGTCGTAGAACATGAAGGTACCGTAATCCATCTCCTCGGCAAGCTTTTCCTTAAGCGCCTTGACGCGAGGAACAAGAGAGGCCTTGACGTTATCGCGGAACTTGCGCACCATTTCGGCATCATAGTCCATTCTGCCCATGCGGTAGTAGCCCAGCTCAATAAAGTTTTCATATCCCAGCTTGGTGGCAATTCTGTGGCGGATCTTGACCAGCTTGTCATAAAACTCGTCCAGCTGTGCAGCATTTGCCTGCAAGCCGCGACCGATGGCTTCTGCGCACTCGCGTCTTGTCTCGCGGTCACCGTCCTCAAGGTTGCCGCGCAGCGCGGAAAGCGGCATGGTCTGCCCGCGGAACTCAAACTTCATCTCGGACATAAACTTGGAATACTCGGTTGTGACCGCATTCTCCTCCTGCATATCCTCAATGATGCAGGGATCAAAGCACTTAAGCTGGACCTCAATCGACTTGAAGATACGGGGGTTGAGCAGCTTTTCAAGCTCTGCACGGAAAGGCGAGGACAAAAGCAGCTTGCCATACTCTGCCTGCATGCCCGCAATATGCGGACCGATCTCGTCGTAATACGCGACCTCTGCACCGTAGAACTCGTCTCTGGTATCAAGCGTGAAGCGGCAGTTTGCCAAGGAAGCCTGCGTGTAATAATCGATCATGCACTCCATGACAGCGTTCTTTGCAGCAACGACCTCCTCTACACACGTAGCGGCAGCGTTTGCCTTGCAAAATGCCTCAAAGGCAGCCTGCGCATCTTCCAGCGTAAATCTCTTATAAGGAATTTGTGAAACTTTCATGTAAGTTCTCCCTTCTGTGAATCATTACGTTCATTATAGCACAAGGCAATCGGTTTGTCTACCATTATAACAAAAAAAGGTGTTGCAAGCACCGAAGTGCTTGCAACACGAAATTGTTTGTAAAATTAGTCCTTCTTCTTCAGAACGACTGCACAGCCGAATACAGCAACTACTGCCAGAACGCCTGCGCCAACAACACCCTTGCAGCCCTTCTTCTCGGTTGCGGGTGCAGTGGTCTGCTCGCCACCCTGCTCGGGAGCATCGGTGGTAACGTCGCCCTCGGTGGTCTCATCGGTGGGCTCAGCGGTGGTCTCTTCGGTGGTGGGCATGTACTGCTCGTACAGATCGTAGGGATCCTGGTTGTAGCACTTGATCCAAGCGATATCAAAGGTCTCGCCTGCAACGCCTTCCTCATCGTAGAAAGGAACAAGACCCAGGGTCTGGATGTAGTCCTGCCACTTAGCGTCACCGTTCATATCAGCTATCAGATAGTTCCAGTTGCCGTCAGGGGTGGTGAAATCAAAGTAGCACTCTTCAACGCGGAAGTCGGGCTCCTGTCTGGTCTGCCAGATAATGCCGCACTCCTCAGCCTTTGCGGAGCTGGTGCGGTACTTGATAACAAGGTATCTTGCATCGGAAAGCAGGTTTCTGGGGTATGCGGTGCTGTATGCGTAGCAGCCGTCTTCCTCTGCGGTAATGCGCAGGAAGGTCTCCTCACCCTCGGTGATCTGCGAAACGGATGCGCCGGAGCCTACCATGGTGTTGAATACGTTAGTGTCGGAGAAGTTGATGATCTCACGCAGCTCGTACTCCATGTCTTCGGGAGATACCTGGGGAATTTCGCCGGGCTTGATAACAACGTCTTCAGGCTTGCCTTCAAAGGTGATGCGTGCGAAATACTGGGTAAGCTTGGGGGAGAACTGACCGCCGATACCGTGGCAGAACAGAACCTGTGCATTCTTGTTCTCATCCTTCTCGCCCTGAACTTCCATAACGAATGCGAAGTTGCACTGGTCGCCGTTCTCGGGGTACTTTTCCCAACCCAGCGCCTGCTGCAGGTCGATTCTCAGCTCGTAGGTTACGCGCTTGGAAGCGTCATCGTACTTACCGGTGAAATCGTCTGCACCGGACAGGTACTGACCGTTCCAGGTAAAGGTGATGTCTTCCTGCTTTTCCTGGTTATAACCAAAGCCAAGCTCGGTGTAAGAGGGGTCTCTGCCCTCTGCATCAACGTCAGCAAGACCGATCTGCAGGCAGTTGTAAGCGAACAGCATAACGTCCTGAGAGGGAGTGCAGTCGTAACCGTCGATTGCGTCAATGTCGAATGCCATGTACAGGTACTGACCGTCCCAGCACCAGTAAGCATCAAAGAAACCGCCCTTTACCTTCTCGTACAGAGCATCGGTAGCCTCTTTGCCGTAGCTGGAGGTAGCGGAAACGCCAATATAGTCTTCAAAGTTTTCAAAACGAGCGTACTCGTCCTTCTTGATCTCACCGTCCAGAACGGGGGTGATTGCCTGGTAAGGAACGTTCCACTTCATGGAAGCCTCACCTGCTTCGCCTGCCAGGATCTCGTCGTACTTCTCAGCGGTGTACTCATACAGAGTGCCGAGGTCGAGGAAATCAGCAGCTGCGGGAATTGCGCAGATTGCCGCTACCATGAGCAGAGCAATTGCCAAAGCCATCAGTTTTTTCATGTTGCACCTCTTATAAAATAATTTTTCATAAGTGACATGACGCCATCTTATTAACCATATTATACTCATTTTTACACAATGTGTCAATAGGGATTTGCAAAAAACCACACAAAACGCACAAAAAGGAACGCCCTTTGATGAGCGTTCCCCTAATTATGTCATTTTTTTCTGAACACAATGCCTGCGGCAAGCAGACAAAATACAAGCAAGCCGCCCGTGACGGCATTGCAGCCACCGCCTTTACAGCCAAGTGACGCACCTTGACAGCCTGCAAGCACATCGTCGCCGAACACCTCAAAGAACAAGCCGCCAAATTTATTTTCGGGTTCTTCCCGCGTCTCAACGGTCTCCCAAGTATCAAACTCCTCATCAGGTACGATCGACTCGGTCGGTGCGGTCGTGTCTGGCGCAAACGTAGGCTCTCCCATTCCTGTTTCGGGCACAGGGGTGGTTTCAAAGAGCGGGCGGTACAGCTCGTACGGGTCTAAACTATATGCCTTGATCCAAGCAACGTCCATGATTTCGCCTGCTACGTTGTCCTTTCCGTAGAAGGGCACGATTCCAAGATTCATAATATAATCTCGCCATGCATACTCACCACTCATGTCCAGAATGTCATATCTCCACTCCCCATCGATTCCGATATAGGTCGTATAGCACTGCACCGTATCATATTCAGGAGCTTGCCTTGTTTTCCAGATCACACCGCATTCCCCCGCCTTGGGAGAATTCGTGCGGTACTTGATCACAAGATATTTGGTATCCGAAAGCAAATTGCGGGGATATGCGGTACTGTAGACGTAGCAGCCATCCTCTTTTGCAGTAATGCGCAGAAAGGTGTCCTCACCTTCGGTGACCTGCTCAAGCGCCGCGCCCTCGCCGATCATGGTGCCAAAAACATCTGCATCGGAAAAATCCATCATCTCGCGCAGCTCGTACTCCATCTCTCCCGTCGTAATATTTGGAGGAGGAACTCCGGGCGAGATGACGACTTGACCTGGGTGTCCCTCGAAGGTAATACGCGCAAAATATTCGGTAAGCTTCATGGAATACTGCCCCGCTATACCGTGGCAAAACATGAGCTGTGCGCTGTTCGTGATATCATTATCACCCGAAATCTCAAGTGAAAATGCAAAATTGCATTGATCACCGTTGTCGGGGGGACGGTCCATGCCGAGTGCTTGCTGCAAATCAATACGCAGCTCGTACGTTACGCGCCCGGCTTCTTGGTCGTATTTCCCCGCAAAGTCTTCCTGATCTGACTGATAAGTGCCGTTCCAGGTAAAGGTGATATTTCTGTCCTGCTCCGCGTCGTGCCCAAAGCCAAGCTCGGTAAAAGAGGGATCTCTGCCCTCGGCGTCCACGTCGGCAAGACCTACCTGCAGACAGTTGTAAGCAAACAGCAACACGTCCTGCTCGGGAGAGCAGTTGTAGCCGTTCACACAATCCACGTCAAATGCTAAGTATAAATACCTGTCATCCCAGCCCCAATATGCATCCAAAATGCCGTTTTGCACCTTTTCGTACAGTTCGTCTGCCTTGTCGGCACCCAAGCCTTGGGAAACCGCCAAGGTCATATAGTCCTCAAAGCCGTCAAAAGGTGCATATTCATTCGGGTTGATCACGCCGTCCAGCGTAGGGGTGATAATTTGAAACGGTACGCTCCACCGAACAGAAGCTTCACCCGCCTCGCCTGCAAGGATCTCGTCTGTTTTCTCGGCAGGATACTCGTAATAACCGCCTGCTTCCTCGCGTTCGGCAGCAATAGGCATGATGCAAACAGAGCCCAACAGCAGGACAGCAACAGCCAAAGAAATCAGCTTTCTCATATTCTCGCTCCTTTCGCTTTTTTTCATTATAACACATACCCACCCCTTTGTCAACACAGGCAAAATTTTGCAAACTCGTTGCATTTGCGCGACACGTGTGCTATAATGGACTTAATAACCGGAAAGGAAGTACACAAATATGAAGCATTTTACTCTTTGCCCCTTCCCCGAATATCCCGATTGTACGCTGACTGCATACCTGCACGATCAAAGCCCCGAGCTGCAGATCACCTCTCGCCGCACCGTCATCGTGTGCCCCGGCGGTGGATACGCCTTTCTCTCCGCACGCGAGGCTGAGCCGATCGCGCTCTCGTTCCTCTCGCAGGGATTTAACGTATTCATTCTGCGCTACTCGATCTGCGAAAACGCCGCAAACTGCCGCCCCTTGATCCAGGCTTGCAAGACGGTCAAGTTCCTGCGCGAGCATGCCGAGGAGTACGACGTTGACCCGAATTATATCTTTATCAACGGCTACAGCGCAGGCGGTCACCTTTCCGCATCCTGCGGCACCATGTTTGATCTGCCCGAGATCCGCGCAGCTGTTGGCTGCGAGGATAACGACGCGCACCGCCCCACCGGTACGGTGCTGGGATATCCCGTGATTGCCAGCAACCATTACGGTCACGCAGGCTCGTTCAATCTGCTTTGCGGCTCGGCTGAGGCTACTGCCGAGGATCGCGCATACTATTCCGTGGACAAGCACGTAAACGCCAAGACCGCGCCCGCCTTTATCTGGCACACTGCCGAGGACGGGCTGGTGCCCGTGCAGAACTCACTGGTTTACGCGCATGCGCTTGCCGACAACGGCATTTCCTTTGAGCTGCACGTCTACCCCTACGGCCCGCACGGCTTGGCTCTTTGCAACAAGGAGACCTCGTACGGTCAGCCCGTGCTCGAACGCCCCGAGTGCGAGAGATGGATTCTCGACGCAGGACGTTGGATGATGAATATGTGATAACAGAAAAAGAGAGCACTCGGCGCACCTGCGATAAAGCAG
>JAZOVZ010000023.1:0-1953 GCA_045658965.1 Eubacteriales bacterium | reverse complement strand
GAAAAGGCGTCCCACGAGGGGAGGCTGGCGCAAACCGACTGAAGGGGAGTTGCGGGCTAAACGGCGCGGCTGCCTATTTGGCTATAGCAATTTATGCCTAAACTTTCGCGTTCCCCTTCAGTCGCTGCGCGACAGCTTCCCCCCGGGGGACGCCTTTATAGAGCGCAGCCGAATTGTTTGGTTATACTCTTCGGTAGAGTTTTCTTAACTTAAGGACACTGGAGGCCACGCCCTAAAAGACGGATATAACGTGCGATGCTTCTCACTAAACCGCAGGTTTAGCGACTGGAAAAACAAGTCATTGACGAAATTTGGCGGATATGGTACAATGAAAGCACAACACAAACGAGAGGGGCATGGAACATGAACATTGGCGAAAAAATCTGTCAGCTGCGCAAGGATCGCGGTATGACGCAGGAAATGCTTGCAGAGCAGTTGGTAATTTCGGCGCAAGCCATCTCTAAATGGGAACGAGGCGTGGCAAATCCCGACCTAGAGCAGATTCCGCGCATTGCAAAGCTGTTCGGTATTTCGACAGATGAGCTTTTGGGCATTGTCCCGCCGCGCGCTGCAGAAAATGAGCTTGAAAAACGTATTGCATCCTTGGAGCGGCTGCTGGAAATGCTGACCGCAAAGGACGAGGGCGCGTCAAGAGAGATCATGCTCAAAGATGCGCCGCGCATTGCAAGCTTTGATTTTTCCAAAATGTCCGCAGATGATAAAAAGAAATGGAAGCCCGATGGCTTGCACATCATGGACGACAAGGGTGCGCTTTGCATGAAAGCCGTGCCTGTCGAGCGTGCGATGGGTGAGATTGTTGACCCGCAATGTATCATCGCGGGATTGAGCGTGCCGCTTGACGGAGTCAACCGCATTCTGATCAAGCTTTCCACCGCGGGAAACCGCTATCATCATGCACTACAGGTTTTCTTTACCACCCGCGATAATTCGAATTGGGATGAATATAAATCTATACGCACAACTTACCCGAACGGCAATAAAATGACACTTGATCTTGCCGTGAACCATCCCCTGTTCAGCGGTGTACTGACAGGCTTGCGTATAGATCCGTTTGCTGACGGTCAGGGCAATACGGAAATCGAATCGGTCATGCTGCTGACGCCGCAGGGTGAGGTCGTGTTTGAAATGCAGGCGGACGAATATAAGGATAAGATCGTACGCAAAAGCAATGATGACAAGCTGGAAGGCATTACCGAGCCGACAATCGTGCTCAAAAACGCCAAGCTATGCCCCGAACTGCCCGGCATTACCTTTTTATCCGATCCTTTTAAGATCATGTGCGAGGCTTGGGATCCCATTCTTTCCAACGATACGTTGAATCTGAATATAGACCGCGCAAGATACGTACATCTGCGCATCAAAGCCACGTTGTTTGACGAGGGCAATTGGACGTATCATCACAACAACGCTCTTTGCAATGCGGAAATGAAGCTGTATTTCAAAACACCCGGTTGCGAGGATTACACCGAGCAACGCCACTTCAGTGTGCATTATCTGGCAACCGGTCAGATGCAGGACATTTACGTGGACACCTCAAATAATGGCTTCTGGCACGGCACGCTGACGGGCTTGCGCCTTGACCCGATTGAAAACCAAGGAGCGTCGTTTGAGCTGGAGCAGATCGAGCTGCTCCAGGGTACGCCCAAGATTAAAATGAGCGGATTTATGAGCAGCCTTGAAGAAAAGATCAGAAAGCTTGAGCAGGACATGGATGATCTGCGCAGCGAGTTGGACGATATTTCCTGCGTGCGCGACGATTGCGAGGATCTGTGTGACGAGCTTGGCAGCCGCGTGGACGAGTTGCAAAATCGGCTCGAAGGATTGGAGAATGGGGATTAAAATTAAGCCTTATATTTCCGTAGGGGCGATCAGTGATCGCCCGCCCTTAAAACCACATAAACGTCAAAAACGGCGGTGATCCGAGGATCACCG